>NZ_AP024480.1:2147500-2447500 GCF_017347585.1 Caldicellulosiruptor diazotrophicus | reverse complement strand
TTTAACTCTTTCAAAGCTTTATTTAGAGGCTTTTCAAATATATTTATTTCACCTCTGTCTATGTTAGTAAGTCCCAGAATACAGTTTATAAAAGTAGTTTTTCCTGCACCATTTGGACCCAAAAGCCCAAAAATTTCACCTTCTTTGACAGTTAGTGACAGATTGTCAAGAGCCAAAACATTTGCATATCTTTTTACAAGGTTTTTGACCTCAAGCGCAATCATAGCTTTTCATCACCTTCTCAAATTTTAGTTAACTTCAATTACAATATTAGAATATACTATTGAAGAAAATTTTTGCAGTGATATTTGTCATGTTTTTATTAAAAAATTGTTTACAAATTTTTAAATAATTCTTTATACTTTTTTAAAAAATTTTGGGTTAAATATTAAGTGAAAAGGCTAATAAGGAAAGAACAAAAGATTGAAAAAAAGAGACTCCTCCTTTTAAGATAGATTTTGGAAGGGGCGGCAAAATGACAAAGGAATCTGTCCTTTGTCTCCGCCCCTTTCTTTGTTGAAGAGTTTGGATAAAAAAGAATAGTTATCGCAATTTTTTAAGATAAACATATTTTTATTCTTTGTGACTTAACCAAACAAAAAGCCATTTACCATATTATTTTAATTTTCAAAAACATATTGTAAATAATCCAATTGTTACATCTCTTATTCTATTCAAAGTAGTTTACAAATACTAACAATAACAAAAAAATATACTACAATAATTGTTTCTGAACCTTAAAAATCAAAAAATCACAATGCCTTGTTTTTTGTCATTTGTAAATAACAATTAATTAACATAAAGACAGTTTCAAAAAGTTTAAATAATTCAAATAAACGAATTAATCAAATACCACAAAGCAGGCACAAATATTGCAGGGAGAAGATTGCCAACTTTAATTTTTGATACGCCAAGCATATTTATTCCTATTGCGAATATCAGAACAGAACCCACCATTGACATTTGCAAAACTACTATGTCTGTCAAAAATGGTTTTATCAATCCTGCCAAAAGTGTTATAGTCCCTTGATAAAAAAGCACGGCAACACTTGAGAACATCACGCCAATTCCCAATGTTGCTGAGAATATTATGGAAGTTATACCATCTAAAATGGATTTTGCAAAAAGAATGCTAAAGTTATGGTTTAGCCCATCTTCAAGACTCCCTACAATAGCCATAGCTCCAACACAAAACACAAGACTTGCAGTGACAAAGCCTTCTGTAAATGTTGAGTTTTCTGATTTTATTACTTTTGATACAGCCTTTTTAATTCTATCACCAAGCTTTTCCAAAAAATCTTCAATTCTCAAAATCTCTCCTACAAGCCCACCAATTACAAGCGAAAAAATCATTAGCATTATGAACTGCCTGTCTATTTTGCCGTTTGAAAGTATTTTAAAAATTCCCTGCAATACACCAGAAATTCCAATAAAGATAACAGAAAGAGATATTGCCTGCATAATTGTTGCCTTGAATCTTTCTGGTATCCCAAATTTTAAAATAAGTCCAAAAATAGAGCCTACAATAACAGCAAGTGCATTTACTATAGTTCCAAGCCCTGTCATATTTTAAATTCTCCTTTGTATGTAATATTTTTGACTTTAAACTTGTTATAGTAGTATAATTGTTATATAAAAATAATTATTTTGAATACTTCAAACTGATATACAACCTTATAACATTTTTATTATTTATATTTTGATAACAAATCTAGAACTCACGACATGTTGAAAAGTTATATTTTTAAAATATTATATTACTTTTTTTAAAGATTATCAAATTATTTTAAAAGGGTGAAAGAAAAATGGGTATTTCGAAAGAAATAGTAAACCAGATTGCTGAGAGCATGTTGTCGCTTTTTCCAATGATAACAAAGAACATTTTAAAAAAAGATGAATTTTCAGAAAAATATGGTCTGCCACCACGTTTTATTCACATTTTACATATCACAGATGTTTTTGGACCCATGAATATGTCTGAGCTTGCAAAAAGGCTTAACATCTCAGCACCAAACCTTACACCTATTATAGATAAGCTTATTGCTGAAGGATATGTACAAAAGCTTAAAGATGAGTCTGACAGACGAATTTCAATAGTACAGACAACTAAAAAAGGTAAAGAACTTTTAAGTTTTCACACTCAGTGGGTAAACCAAAATTTAGAAAAAAACCTTTCGAGACTTTCTGAAGATGAAATTGAAGAGTTGTGGTACTTGCTCAAAAGGTTGAAAAAGCTTGTACTTAAAATGATAGGATGTTGTTTGGAGAAAAAGGAGGGCAGCAGTAAAGATGATAAAGCTTTTTAGGTATTTAAAACCTTACAAATGGGCAGTGATTTTAGCTCCGCTTTTTATGCTTTTAGAAGTTATGATGGACCTAATGCAGCCGAGGTTTATGGAGAGGATAATTGATATTGGACTCAAAAGAGGCGATATAGGGTATATTTTGAAAATAGGTTTAATAATGATTGTAGCAGCCTTAATTGGAATGGTTGGTGGTGGTGGATGTGTTGTATTTTCAAGCATAGCAAGCCAGAACTTTGCATATGATTTGAGATGCGAACTTTTTAGAAAGGTTATGGCATTTTCTTTTAAAAATTTAGATAGATTCAGACCAGAGACACTGATTACGAGACTCACAAATGACGTTGCTCAGATTCAAAATGTTGTTATGATGATGCTTAGGATTGTTGTACGAGCACCACTTCTCTTTATAGGTGGGATTATAATGACTCTCACAATCGACCCAAAATTATCTTTAGTGTTATTTGTCTGTATACCATTTGTAATATTAATTTTTTACTTAATGATTAAATTTAGCTTCCCATTATTTTACCAGCTCCAGAAAAGAATAGATAGGGTGAACGCTGTAATGCGCGAGAACCTTTTAGGAAGCAGGGTTGTAAAAGCTTTTGTCAGACACGAATATGAACAAAAAAGGTTTTATGATGCAAACCAGAATCTTTTGCAAACCTCTTTAAAGGCTTTTGGGATTGTTGTAATAATAATGCCGCTTTTTGGACTTGTTATGAATATGGCAATGGTTGGTGTTGTATGGTTTGGCGGGTTTGAAGTAAAATATGGCAACCTGCAAGTGGGACAACTCATGGCATTTATAAACTATTCTATGCAAATATTGTTTTCTCTCATGATGATAGGAAATATCTTTTTATTTATCACAAGAGCAAGTGCATCTGCGGAAAGAATAAACGAAGTTTTAGATTGCGAGATTGATATCAAAAGTAAGGAAAAGGCTATTAAAAAACCAATTGAATTTGGCAAGGTAGAGTTTAGAAATGTAACATTTTACTATAACCAAGATGAAGAAAATCCGGCGCTTGAGAACATATCATTTGTTGCAAATCCTGGTGAGATAGTTGGAATTATTGGCACAACAGGTTCTGGTAAATCTACATTGGTAAGCTTAATCCCAAGACTTTACGATGTTCAAGAAGGTGAAGTACTGATTGACGATATAAATGTAAAAGACTATGATGTTGAAGCTTTGCGAAAAGTCATAAGTATTGTTTTACAAGACACAATTCTCTTTACAGGTTCAATAAAAGAAAACATTGCATGGGGCAACGAAAATGCCACAATGGAAGAGATAATTCAAGCTGCAAAGACGGCACAAGCTCACGATTTTATCATGAGTTTTGAAAAAGGGTATGACACAGACGTATCTGAGCGTGGAGTAAACCTTTCTGGTGGGCAAAAACAGAGAATTTCAATTGCCAGAGCAATCTTGAAAAAACCTAAAATACTAATATTAGATGATTGCACCTCTGCTGTCGATATGGCAACTGAAAAAAAGATTCAAGCAGCACTTAAAGAGTACATGAAAGGGACAACAACATTTATAATTGCCCAAAGAATATCTTCAATTAAACATGCAGACAAGATAATTGTTATGGACGCCGGCAAGATTGTCGCAATTGGCACACATGATGAGCTTATCAAAAGCTCTCCCCTCTACAGAGAGATCTACTTAACTCAAACAGGAGAGGAGGAAAACAAAATTGCCTGATAAAAAGCATCAATCTTCATTTCAACCGCCTGTATTTGGACCAGGTCCTGTGCCGGGAAGAGGTCCAGGACATAGATTTTCAAACAAAGGTTCAAAACCTAAGGATTTGAAAGTTACTTTAAAAAGGCTATGGGGATATTTTAAAGAATTTAAGCTTTTGTTATTAGTGATATTTTTAACTATTACAATAGGTGCAATTTTACAGATTATCTCTCCACTTTTAATTCAACAAGCTATAGACAATTATATAATTCCCAGAAGACTTAGTGGACTTTATAAAATAATTTTAGGAATGATAGGGATTTACATTGTCAATTCAATTTTTGCTTATCTTCAGGGTTATGGTATGATGGTAATTTCACAAAAAGTTGTTTTTAAGATGCGAAATGACCTTTTTTCAAAACTTCAAAAACTACCAATAAAGATTTTTGACACAAAATCGCATGGAGATTTAATGTCAAGGCTTACAAACGACATTGATGTTGTTACAAATACCTTGAACGCAAGCTTGACTTCTATTTTTTCAAGCATTATAACGATTGTAGGTTCGATTGTTGTTATGCTTTTATTAAGTCCAGTTTTGACAGTTTTAACATTGACAGTTGTGCCACTTATGTTTTGGCTTACTAATCTTATTGCATCGAGAACGAGAAAATTGTTTTCTCAAAACCAAAAGCTATTAGGAAGTCTAAATGGTATAATTGAAGAAGACATAACAGGTCAAAAAGTTATAAAGGTTTTTACAAGAGAAGAAAAAGAAATTAAAAAGTTTGAAAAAGTTAATAAGGAATTAACACAGGTGGGGATAAAAGCACAGATATTTTCAGGAATCATTCCACCTCTTATGAACCTTTTGAACAACCTTGCGTTTATCATTGTTGCAGCATCAGGAGGTTTTTTAGCACTCAAAGGCTTTATTACAGTTGGCACAATTGCAAGTTTTATTCAGTATGCAAGACAGTTTACAAGGCCGCTCAATGATCTTGCAAACCAGTTCAATCAAATTCAATCTGCGTTTGCTGCTGCAGAAAGAGTATTTGAGATTATGGATGAGCAAGAAGAAATGTCTTCAGAAGATGAAGTTGAACTGAAAGACATCAAAGGAGAGGTAGAATTTAGAAATGTATGGTTTTCATATACAAAAGGTCAACCTGTGATAAAAAATATCAGTTTTAAAGTAAAACCCGGGCAAATGGTTGCGCTAGTTGGTCCAACTGGAAGTGGTAAAACTACAATTGTAAATTTACTAAGCAGATTTTATGATGTGGACAGTGGTCAGATTTTAATTGATGGTATTGACATAAGAAAAATAAACAGACACAGTCTCAGAAAAAAGCTTGGGATTGTCCTTCAAGACACGTTTTTGTTTTCAGAGCCTGTGAAAGAAAATATCCGATATGGAAAGCTTTCAGCCACTGACGATGAGGTAATATTAGCTTCAAAGATGGCAAACGCACATGACTTTGTAAAACATCTTCCGCATGGTTACAATACAGTGCTTACAGACAACGGAATGGATTTGAGCCAAGGTCAGCGTCAGCTATTGGCTATTGCAAGGGCAATTTTGTCTGACCCTGCCATTCTTATCTTAGATGAGGCAACAAGTAACATTGATACAAGAACAGAAAAACTTGTTCAAAGTGCAATGTTAAAACTTATGCAGGGAAGGACAAGTTTTGTAATAGCCCACAGACTTTCAACTATCAGAAATGCTGACCTTATCCTTGTTATATACAACGGTGAAATTATCGAACAAGGTACCCATGAAGATCTTTTAGCCAAAAAAGGGTTTTATTATAATCTATATATGAGTCAGTTTGTGGTGGTGTGAAATATAAAGTAATAAAATAAAAAGTTGTATAGTTTTTTAAAATACAATATTGCTATACTAAAAAGTAATAAGGTATAATGAAAACGATTAAGAAATGAGAAATGAATAAATATTGAAGTTAGATTCTTTAAAGGCATGGGTAAAAATATATTAAACATTCGAGGGGGACTGGAGGCATTTTAATTTATGTTTTCAAAGTTTTATCTTTCAAAATGTTTCAACAAAGGTTTAAAAACAGCACTTTTGTTTTTTATCTTGAACATAGCTTATTTAGCAGGAGTTATCTACATAGTATTTTATAGAGAACCACTTTTTGAAAAATGCAAACTAGTTGTTGCTATTCTCACAACTGCAGTAGTTATAGCAGACAGCTTTTATTTATTTTATGTGCTTTATAAACTTTTACAAGAAAAATATAAACTTAAAATGTTTTTGCATAAGACAGTTGCAGAGAGTGATATTTTAAAAAGAAAACTTTTTGAGATAACAAAAAAGGAGTACAAAAAGTTACCAAATGGGAAAACGACAAAGATAGTTGAGATTGCCTATTTTGACATGGTTACAGGTCTTCCAAATAAACTTCAGCTTGAGATATTCTTTGATAGGTTAAGAAAAGATGTGCCTTCACATTTTAATGAAATAGCGGTTGTTGTTTTGGATATAGAAAATTTATTAGAATTTAAAACGGTGAATCTTTATTCACTTACTAATGTTATATTAAAAGATATTGGATATAAACTTAAAAATGAACTTCCTGAAAGAAGTTTTGTTGCAAAAATAGAAGATAATAAATTTGTAATACTTTTTTATGATTATGGTTGTAGGGATTTGCTTTTGCAGTACATAAAAATTATAGAAGAAATCATAGATGGAAAATGGTATTTAGTCGGTGAGGAACTTGAACTGAAGAGTATTATAGGAGTTGCTTTTTATCCTAATGATGGAAATAACCTTTTTGAGATTTTAAGATCTGCTACAAAAGCGCTTGAACACGCAAAAATAGTTAATCACAGAAAGATATATTTTACGAGTAATGAAGAGAATACAAAATTTTCATTTTGTATTTCCTTATCAAAAGAACTCAAGACAGCTGTATGTAAAAAGAATTTTTTGCTTGTGTACCAACCATTGATTGATTTGAAGAAAAACAAAGTTGCAGGAGCAGAAGTGTTTTTAAGATGGATAAACCCTCAAAAGGGGATAATCTCTGCTAAAGAATTTATGTCAATTGCCCAGAAAGAAGGTATGATTCCTGAGATTGAAGAGTGGGTACTGGATACAGTTTCACAGGATATAGAAGATTTTGAGAGGACATGTACTGAGGAGTTTTTTATATCTTTAAATGTGTCTTTTTTAGACTCGTATGTGGTTGAACGCATATTTTCAAACAAGGTTTTAACTTCTTATGAAAAATATAGCGATATGATAGTGTTTGAGATAAGCCAACAGGACATTGATGCAAATCTTTCTGAATGTTTAAAAGTTGCTGAAGAAGTTAAACAAAAAGGTTTTAGAATAATTATTGATGATTGGTGCAGTGATAATATTGCTATTGATACTATAAGGTATTTTCCTGTTGATGCAGTAAAGATTGACAACAGATGTATAGAAACTGTGGTCTTTGACAAGAGTATATGGACGATAGTTAAAGGAGTTATTGATATAGCCCATGCTTTAAAGATAAAAGTAATTGCTGAAGGTGTAGAAACATCATTTCATTACAAGATTGCAAAAGATCTTGGTTGTGACGTTGCTCAAGGTTTTCTATTTTCAAAACCACTTTTTAGAAGTGAGTTTTTAGAGTTTTATAAAAAACATGAAAATCAATTAATGGTTGTGTAAATATTATTCGAACGTTCACTCAAAAATTTTTTGTATCATTCGGAAATTATGATATAATAATTTTCAATAAATATTTAAGAGTATCCTATTGCCGGTTGTATTTTTGGAGGTGTCTTTTTTGCAAAAGATTGGTAAACAAGAAAGGCTTATTTTTATAACAAGCACACTTGTTCAAAACCCGATGAAACTTTTTAGCCTCAATTTTTTTTGTGAAAAACTGAGCTGTGCGAAATCAACATTGAGTGAAGATATAGATTTGATATCTCAAATATTTATTCAAACAGGTCAGGGGAGACTTGAAACAGTTAGTGGAGCTGCAGGTGGGGTTTATTACATCCCTGTTATGAACAAAGAAGAGGAATTGGAGTTTTTAGAATTTCTTAGAAATGACTTGCAAAATCCTGAGAGAATTGTGTCAGGCGGCTTTGTATATATAAACGATATAGTTTTTAATCCTGAGGTAATTAAGAAGGCTGCCAAAATATTTGTAAGGTTATTCTTAGAAAAAGAGATAGATTACATTGCCACTGTTGAGGCAAAAGGTATAGCTTTGGCATCGTATGTTGCCCAGTATTTCAATAAACCTTTAGTTGTTGCAAGAAACTCAAGCAAGTTTACAGAAGGGTCAACTGTTAATATTTCATATATTTCTGGCACAACAGGTAAAATTGAAACAATGACAATGGCAAAAAAAGCTATTAAAAGGGGAACAAAGGTACTGTTTATAGATGACTTTATGCGCGGCGGTGGAACAGTTCGGGGTATGAAAGATTTACTTTCAGAGTTCGAATCAAGTTTGGTTGGTGTTGGGGTGCTAATCGCTACAAAAGATAAAAAGTCTGTCGATGTGGATTACAAAAGCCTCTTGATTCTTGAGGAACTTGATGCCGAAAATAAAAAAATTATCTTTTCTATCAACCCTCAGGTTATTTCATAAAAATTATACAATATGCACCAAATAAAAAGAAATTTTTGTTAAAAATGATAAAGGAAAAGATTAAAAAGTGGAGAATTATATAAAATAACAACATTAAATTTTAACATGGAGGATGGACTTATGCAGGTGACAGATGTTAGAATTAGAAAGATTACAAACGAAGGAAGAATGAAGGCTATTGTATCTGTGACATTTGACAACTGTTTTGTCGTTCATGACATTAAGATTATCGAGGGGCAAAACGGGCTTTTCATTGCTATGCCAAGCCGTAAAACACCTGAAGGTGAGTTTAAAGATATTGCTCATCCAATTAATCAGGAGACGCGTGACATGGTTCAAAAAGCTGTTATTGAAAAGTATGAAGCTGTTATCTCAGCTGGAGAATAAAATAGTAGCTTAAATTAAAAGAAAAAGAGGGTCTTTAGGGAAAAATTGATTCCTAAAGCCCTTTTTGTTTTTTAGTGAACCGTGATGAGGTTTATACCTGGAAGCAGGTCAATGATAATTCTCTTTTCCTGACCATTTTGTAAAAGAGCGATTAGTGTAAAACCTTTTATTTCAGAATAGTTTTTATTATCTATAACAAGAGTAGTTGAATCAAGCGGAGTTATTTGTACGTTCTTGAGAGCTACTTCATAGTCGATAAATTCTTTTACTGTTGGTACCCACAAAAGTTTTTTGCTCATGAGGTTTGCAACAAGTCTTAAGCTTTTGTCAAACTGAGGCGAGATATATACATTTTTATTTTTCACAACAAAAAGCTTATTTTTCTGCATAGGGTGTGCAAAATAGTCGTGAATAATACACACTCCATTTTCATTAACAAGTTTATTAAGCTGAGATTGTGAGATAATCTTTGGAAGATTTTTGAATCTTACCGAGTTCCATTGGTATAACGAATTGCCTTCACCAAAGTTGTAGTTTTTGAAAAAAATTTGCGGATGCCATGTAACCTTATCAGGCTGAAGCATGTTAAGAGTATCAAGCTTTACGTCAAGATACGACCAGCAGTATTTGTATCCATGTTTCAAAAAAAGGTCAAACGAATAGTTTTTGCTGCCATGAATAGCACCTTCGCTCTTTAAAGCTGCATTTCGTGTACCATCAGAAAGGCTGTGGTCAATCCAGTCGTCAAGTTTTAAATAGCTTGTATCCTCTAATGCTTTTTTAATAAGCTCAACAGTGTTTTCTTTGGCAACTGGTGATGCTGTGTGCAAAACCACCTCTATTTTATTTTGTGCCAAAAATTCTATAAGATTTCTATATTCTGGATTATCAAAACCAGGTATTCCCTTTACTGACTTGTAGAAGAATCCCCATGTTATTGGAATTTTATATCCTACAAATCCCTTTTTCATATAAGTAGGGTCTTTAGCATCTGTTGTGCCAAACATCATGGCTTTTATAATCGAAATCATGTTTGAGTCAGAATGATGAGAAAATATTAGAATAGCTTTTGTGCCGTTTGGTGCTCTTGATTTTATTGAATATGTGTATTCTGCAGGAAATATTGAATATGCATATGTCTTTTCAAATCCCTTTCTAAAAAGCTGTGTTGTAGTGTATATGTGTTCTCTGTTTTTTCCAATCACAAAATATTTTATATCATCAGAATTTGAAAGAAACATATATACATTTGCCTTATTTTTAATGTTATATGCTTCAATTGAATCGTAGTTGTTTGCATAACCTATAGCACAGTTTTCAAGCTTTAAATAAAAGTCTGAAAGAGAGTCTGTAACATACATCGGTTTTGTAAATTTTTCAAGTTTGTAATCTCTTTTTAAGATAAAAATAGGTTTTGACTCAAATTCGACTACTGAGTATTCTTTGAAAACTTGATGGTCTTCCTTAGACTTTAAACTCTCTTCAACATTTATAACATCCTGCGAAGAAGATACAAATATTTTTCTGGTAAACCTTTGGAAACCATTTTCAAACTCTTGCTCAATATAGTTATTATAAACCTGAACATTTTTAAGCAATAATGGGTATTCTGATGGTTTTATAAAAGTTATCTTGAAATTTTCAAACTCACAACTTATGAGATTGTGGCTTGTCTGAAAAATCTCAAAACTTATATATCTGCTATCAATCGGAATAGAAAAAGAAGTTTTAAATGTTCCTTTGCCAGAAGTTACTTTTATCTTTTCAGGAAGTACAAGGATTTTTGATTTATTTTCAGAAAAAATAGAAATTTGTACATTGATTGTTTCATCGTCTTTGAGTTGCGGTGGTCTTTTAAATGTACAGTTGTAATTAAAGGCAAGCTGAACAGATTGATATTGGTCTTTGAGAGCAATATTTGGCGAGGTTATTTTATAAAATGCATCTAATGTATGAAAATTAATCTTTAAAGTATTATTTTTGCCATCTGACAAAAATAAAAGGTCTGAAGGTTCGCTTTTTTCAAACTTCCAGTTAACCGCTCCATTTTCAAAAAACGGCAGCACAATTGTTTGAACCTCTTGTCTTTTTGTTGATGGTTCATTTAAAAGTTCAGGTGGCAATATTTTGGCAATAACTTGACTGCCTTTTAAAATCTCAATATAGTTTCCTTTTGGTTTTACAGCAAATAAAGACTTTACAGGTGCGTTCTGCAGAGCATGAACTTTGGTATAAGAAAATAGATTTATGAAAAAAACAAGTGGTATCAAAACTGCAACAAGGCTTTTCTTCATCTCTTTTATTATTTTATCTCCTTTCTGCTTTTTATTCTTTTGTGGTCCTGAATATTAATTATATTGCGTTAAAAAGAAAGATTCAATTAAAGTTACTTAATTTTTTCTTTTTGGATCTTTAAAATCTCTGAAACAAATACAAACTTTATATTTTCTTTTTCAGCCTTTTGAATTGCTTGCTTGAAAGCTTCAATTGTTGTTATGCCCCCCTCTGTTCCAAGATGACCTATTGCTATTGCAAACCCTTTCTTCTTTGCTGTATTAAAAAGAATATCAAATCTATCTTCTATTGGTTTTAATTCATTTCTTAAATCAAGCACAATGTCTGGGATGACCACATCAAGATCTATTTGCTTACCTATTTTAGAAAATGATGATTCCGAAGAAAAGGTTGAATCTACTATGAACAAATTATTTTCCTTTGCAATGGCAGAAAGCTTTTTTACTATTCTTTCATTTTTGCAGACAAGTGTACCCAGATGAATGCTCAGACCTTTGCTATTTACTACATTTGCCAGAGCATCTTTTAAAATTTTTTCAATTTCGTCATCTGGTGTTGAATTCATTATACTTCGCGGACAGAGCCAAGTATTACCTTCATCTTCAGGTTCCATCGATAGATGAAGAATAACTTCTTTTCCTTTTTCATAAGAGGCAAGTGATATCTTGTTTGAAAAAGGTAAAAAAGGAATAATGGCAATATCAAACGGTACGTTTATACTCAAAAGCTTTTGTACTTCTTCCTCATCCATTCCAGCATCTTCAAAAATTATAGCAACATATGACTGGGTTTGGTTGGCAACTTCTTTTATTTTTGGTTTCGGATTGTAAAAGAGATAAACCAAAAGCAAAGCGGCAGAACACAAAAGAGCAAGAAAGGGTATAAAGAATTTGCTTAGCTTTGTTTTTTCTATTATCACTAAAATATATCTTCTAAATTTCATCTTTTTCTCAAAATTGAAGCTTTTACTTCTCAATAAATAACTTATTCGTGTATTGCTTTTTATATGCAAATTTTAAAATGAAATTCATTTGAGGTTTTTCAAAAAACGTTCAAAATTTTCAGTAGATGCTACCCTGTATTTCCTGTTATATCTAACCTTATTATATTCTTCAACCAGCTTGTTCACCACATTAGCATTCGAAAGTTCGCCTTTTGAGATAGTCTTTCCCATCTCAAGCGGGGTATAAGAGCTTTTGAGCACATAATTTTTTCTGTGATAAAAGTATTCCATTGTAAGTTTAAATATGATTCGAAGTCGCAAATTTAAGTCGTTAATTTTTTCAAAATGTATTTTTTTAGGTTTAACATTTTTGAGTTTTTGATTATTTAACTTTTTTGCAAAGATAAATGTCTTTACATCTGTATAGTTTTGCGTTTGTTCTTCAATCTGAACCTTACCAGCAATGCTATTCAAAAATAATAAAAAGTTTGCTATCATTTGCTTCAATATATTAACAAAAATCCCAAACATCTTGTATATCAAAAATCCCAATATTGACAATGCAAGAATATAACCGATAAAGTCAAGAATCTGAGAAATGAGGGTCTTTTTTGCTGGTTTCATATTTTTGAAGAATTCTTCTAAACCGTTTTTTGAATCTGTCTGTAGTTTTGTTGTGGCAAACAAGGAGTTCAAAAAGTCAAGGATTTTCTTTATTATCTTCATCAAAAACTTTATTGTTTCCACAATAAATGAAACTATATATGGTGCAAGCCATTTAAATTTGAAAAGAAGAAGAAGTGTTGCGATAAATCCAACACTCAAAAAAAGGTTAATATAACTTATACTGCTTGATATACTATTTTTCCTTCTATACCTTCTACTCAGCAGATTTTCCAAGTTAACCCTATTTATAAGATAGACACTTGTCACCAAAAAGATTATTGAATAGGTTGTATATTGGTTTGTAATATTTTTTGGAATATTCATAAAACTTGATACTGCTCCCACTATTATTATAGCCCAAAGACCTGCTAAGACTGCTCCAAGCGAAAGAGAAACCTGTTCTTTTTCGAACATAAAATATGAGTAAATATAAAGTCCCATACAAAAAACTTGACCAAGGAACATTTCAAAAAAACCATATGGCTTTAATACAATTAATGCAAAACCTTGTGGAACTACTATTATAAACAAAATATTCAAAATCCTTTCCCATATTCCTTGGCTTTTTGCACGAATAAGATATGGTATTAGTAAAAATAAAACGTCCATAACAACAAATGCCAAGAATACATTTGACAAGTCTATTTGGACTACCATAGAAGAAAACATAATAAATATCGGAAAGACGAGGCTTGTTATTGCAAAAAGATATATATACTTTGTGATAAACTGATTAATTTTTTCCATACTTTTCACTCCAAAAGAAGTTTAGCTATAAATATATTAACAGAAAATGATAAAGGGTTTCAAAAAAATTTTTATTTAAAAAGTCAGAGCAATTTTAAACTATCTTTTATGCATCTAAAAATTTTAAAATTTTTCAAAAATAAAGAAGGATTTTAGTAATTAATGTCGAAATATATTATTTAATTACAAACTGAGTAGAATATTAAAAAAGGTGGGATATTGCACGTGAGAGCAAAATTCATTTTTGAAGTGCTTGGAAAACAAAGTGAGGTTCATAGTCTTCCTGTTTACTACAGAACTATTTTTATGAGTTTTTTAAAAAGAGCCCTTTCTCTATATGATAAAAACTATTTTAATAGAATTTACTGGTGGGGTGAAAAAAAGAATAAATGGCAGAAACCCTTTGTTTTTTCTGTTAATCTTCCCAATATGAACTTTCAAGATGATACAGTTTCTTTCAGAGGGGATATTATGCTAAATATTTCCACATCTGACTATGAGTTTTTTGTAAACATGTATAATAGCCTACTTAACAATCGTCTCTATCCATACCCTTTAACAGACAGCTGCAAGATTGCGCTTAAGCAAACGTATTTGGTAAGGGAACCAGAAAAGTTTGACTCAAAAATGACCTTCAAAACATTTGCCCCAATTTTAATTGAGAAAAAAGAAGGCAACAAAAAGGTGCCAGTTTTGCCTTATGATGAAGGATTTGAAGAGATTTTCAACAATGTTGTTGATTTTGAGATAAGAAATATTCGTCTTTTGAGAGGACAAAACAAAGGACTGCAAAAACGGTTAACTTTTAAACCAATAAGTATTCAAAAGGCAGTTGTAAAACACAGAGTTTCTGAGTTTGTTGAGAAAACTAACAAAGATATAATGTTTTTGACAGGATTTTCTGGTTTGTTTGAACTATCAGGAGACCCGGAAGATTTAAAAGAACTGTATCAAAACGGAATAGGATTTCGCAGAGGTCAAGGGTTTGGGTTTGTTGAGGTGGTGAGGTGAGAAAAATGGATAAGCTCACATTGTATCCAGGAAATTGGCTTTATAATGCTTCTGTGATTGGATTTTTGAATGTTATTTCATGGAAATTAGGTGAGGATGTAATTGAAAATTGGTTAAATGAAGATGGTAGCATAAGTATAGATAAAACAATTTTTGAACCAGTCAAAGTAGGTAAAGAAAATATACCTAAATCTTTGGTTTGCTATGTAGAGTATTTAACTGAAAATGAAGATATTGAAGAGTGGTTAGAAAACAAAGATAAAAAAGGGAATAGCAATAGAGAGAAGTTAGAAGAATATTACAATGAGATGGGTGAATTTGGATATAAACTTGTGAGAGCTTTTAATAAATTATTTTCGAAAAACATGCCCTACCAGAACTTAGTGCAACAAGGA
Organism: Caldicellulosiruptor diazotrophicus; assembly: GCF_017347585.1. NCBI lineage: Bacteria > Bacillati > Bacillota > Caldicellulosiruptorales > Caldicellulosiruptoraceae > Caldicellulosiruptor > Anaerocellum diazotrophicum. Next base: position 2,432,420 of record NZ_AP024480.1, on the reverse strand, counting down.
GATAGAAAAGAATTTATAATTTTTTTACTAAATTTATTTTCTATGGCTAATAATAAAGTTACTTATAGATGTGATTTATGCGGAAATGAAAGAGCCATAGAACCAGATGAAACCAGCAAATTAGAAAAAAGGCTTTTTAAATTTGACTTGATGCATTCTTCTTTATTAGGTCCGTCAGCAGGAGAATTTCCAAACTCATTCTGGAATAATAATGCATCGTTAAGAATCTGTCCGATATGTTCATATTTTATTATTCATCATCATTTAGCGGTTACTCAACTTGAAGACGGTTCAGAAATTTTTATAAATGCTCCATCATTTCTAATTATGTGGTATTTGAATAAGTATGTCAAAGCTATTAACGAAAAAGTAAAAACATCCGAGGCAAGAAAGTTATTGGGAATGTCTGTAATGGAGATGGCATTAAAAGTAAATATTCAGCTTGGAAAATGGACAATGATGAATATTGAAGTGGTCAGTAAATTAAAGGTTAGGCATAAAAAGAAAGTAGATTATAACTTAGAGTTTTATAGCTTACCTCATGAGGTAATTTCATTACTTTTAAATCGCAAAATTTCAAGCATACTAACTGAAATCGGGGAAACAAGTATTTTAAATTTAGTATTAAGTCAAAATTATGAAAGAATTATGGAAATTGGAGAAAAGGTTTTTAAAATAGCCTTGCAAAAACTGTCAGAAGAAAGTAACAAAACAAAAAAAGACAAATCAGATGAAGATGATGAGTTTATTGCTCATTATTTTCAATTGGTCAAAGAAAAGAGTGATTTAATAAAAATATCTCAAAAACTTTTTGAACTTTATTTATTGATAATGGAAAAACAAAAAGGGAGGCTCTGATATGAATGAGAAATTTAATTTTGATGAAATTAAGAAAACTTTAGAAGAGGCAATACTGCAAAATCAAATTGAATTTAAGGCTTTTTCGCAAGCAGTTAGCTCATATAAGAAACTTGGATTTGAGCTGGAAAAAATATTGGAATGGGCTGCTAATAATGCAAAAGGGGAAGATAAAATTAAGCTTTGGAGTTTGTATAAGGAATTTTCTTTACAGAATATTAGTGAGCTTTGTGAATGGCTAAGATGGTATGGAGAAAGTTTAAGAAAAAGCAAAGTTTATGAGAGGTTTTTTGATAAAGACAAGAAAGTTCCCAAAGCAGTAACTTTTAGAATTCTTGAATTAACAAGGTTAGGGAAGAGAGAAGAAGTTTTTCATATTATTCTGAGAGAATTTGTAAATGCACAAGAAGAAGTTGGTAAAAATTTTGTTAAAGCTTTTAATCCAAAGTATTCTGTCGAAAGCTTTAAAGTAATGGTATATTCATTTTTAAGCGGTTTGTTAGGTGAAGGAATAGAAAAAAATAAGGAGGGTTAAAAGATGTGTTTTAATGAAAGAAATCATATAAGACATATAACTGTAACAGCTATTATTGAAGCTTGGGCTTTAAATAGAGATGAAAAAATTGGTGGTAATATATTATCTATTAAGAAATTAAAGAGAGATTTAGAAACAGTAAGTTATATAGGCAAGCCTGGTATAAGACATTATCTCTTTGAGACATTAAAGAAAGGATTTGGATGGAAAGAGGCTTTGGTAACTGTAACTAAGCAGGATGAAGCAAAGGTTGTCCAATTTGATATAACAAAAGATGATATTTTGTCAAGTCCAGAGCTTGACGCATTTGGATATATGTATACTATAAAAGGACAAGCCTCAATTACACGAAAAGCCCCATTGGGGATAACAAAAGCTATAGGATTAAACTTATATGATGGAGATATGTCTTTTTACGCAAACCATGATCTTGTTAATAGAGGAATTAAACAAGGTATTGATGATATGTCACCTAATCCATATAGCAAAGAAGAACATATATCTTTTTATAAATTAAGTTTTACTATAGATACGGATGTATTGGGTAAGGATGAATGGATTGTTGAAAATGAGCCAAAAGTTGAAGATGGAATTATAAAGATTATACTTTCTGAAGATAAGATAAAGCAAGTACCATATATAGAACAACTTGATGAAAAAGTATATAAGGTTGAAAAAGGTATTATTAGATATGACAAAATAGAATCAGATAGCAACAAGGCAAAATATAAAATAGTCTTTGAAATTAATAAAGAAGAAAAACTAAATCGTATCAAACAAATCCTTGAAGCTATTAAAGATGGGCTTTATGCTCAGTCAAGCGGAGAAGCAAATACTTTAGTCCCACTTTTTTTGATTGCAGGTTATGTAAAAGTACCTTCACCAGTATTTCACCCATATATTGAGATAGAACCAGTTTCAGGTGTAAAAAAGTGCAGAGTTATAGGTGTTAATGATTGTTTAAAAAATAGCTGGATAGTAGACAAAGTATTTTTGCTGGATTGTGAAAGAATGCTGGTAGAAAGAAAGGAAGAATTGATTTTCAATACAAACAAGTTGGGTAAGTTTGAGGTAACCGAAAATTGGGATGAGTTTTTAAAAGTTTTGGATAATGAATATACCACAAGCAGTCCATCCATAGACGAATAATCAGGAAGGGAAGAGAAATGAAAGAAATTAAAAATTCTATTTATGCTTTGAAAATAAAAATATATCAGCCGCAAGCGCATTTTAGGGTACCATTTAGTTATCGAAGAAGACATACATACCCTATTCCACCTTATTCAACAGTGTTAGGTTTGATATCAAATGTTCTTGGGATTAAAAATATCCCAGGGCAAGAGGAACCTTGTGTAAGTAACAACTGCAGATGTTTGTATCACAAATTGAAACAAATTAAAATAGGAGTTTGTGGAAACTTTGAAACCAAAGTTGAAGAATACTTTTGGTTGAGAAACCTGAAGGCAGAAAGTCATATAGGAAGGTTTGGTTCAGTAACAAATCGAAATGTTGGTGGACACATTGAACACATAGGTGGACAAATGCCTTGTGTGACTGATGTTTTAAATAATGTGAGAATTTTTATTTACTTATATCATTATGACAAGGATTTTTTGGAAATTGTAAAAAGTAGTTTTGAAAATCCCATCAATAAAACTTCTGTTATGCATTTAGGCAGAGCAGAGGATTGGATATTGATTGAAGAGATAAGGTATATTGATTTAATAATTCATAAAATCAATGGCAACTATAAAAATTTTTTTTGGGTACCTGAAAAAGTTTTTATAATTAATGGCAATTTTGATTTTAAAAAAGTTAATGGTTTAGCTTACAATGTGACCTCTTTTTATAAAATTCAGAACGGTGTTAGAAACTTTAGGTATGTAAAAGCAAAACTAAATAATGGAGATTTTGGTGATGTTGTCGCTTATTTTGATACAGAAGACAATATCCCTGTATTTTTTACCGACCTTGAGGAGGATAAAGATGAGTGAAATTTGGGCAAAGTCAGTGGATGAGAAAAATAATAACAAAATAGTTACTTTAGCACATCATGTCTCTGATGTGCTGAAGGTTTTTGAGTTTTTTAAAAAGAAATTTTCAGATAATCAATTTATATTGAATGCGGTTGAAATTGCAATATTTTTTCATGATTTAGGGAAAGTGTTACCATCTTTTCAAATAAAAACTTTAGGTAATATTGGATATTATCCAAGGGATGTAGTTTATGAAATTCCACATTCTTTATTTTCTGTTTTTTGGATTAATATAGACAAACTAAAGGAAAAGCTAAATAGTGAAAAATATTTAAATTATATAATATCAGCAATTGCATATCATCATTGGAGAGATAATTTTGATGAAATAATCTCTTTAGAAAATAAGCAGTTAAAACAAGTTTGTGAAAAAGTAATCTACGAATGGAAAGAAAAATTAAAAGAAAATCTTGTTAAAGAGTTTGAGAAACTTTCTGGTTTTGATGAATATAAGGAATTAATCGATATCAATATGACGTGGCTGAAAGCTATTTTAAACCACAGACTTTTTGTAAATTTGGCAGTGCCTCCATACAAATTTGACTACCATCCACTCAGGGGTGAAGTCAAAAAAGAATGGATTTTTATATCGGGGGTTTTGCAACGCTGTGACCATTTTGCTTCGTGGTGCGAAGAAGAGGGAGCGGAAGAAGAGTTAGAAAATGTTGAAATTAATGCACCAGAAAGAGAATATATAATTAAAGCTATTTCAAGTAGAATTGGAGATAATGCTTGGCAATTTAAAGAATTAGAGAAGTGTTCAGCAAAAAACACTATATTAATAGCACCAACAGGTTATGGCAAAACAGAGTTTGCTTTTTTATGGTCATCAGGAGAAAAGCTTTTTTATACTTTACCACTAAGAGCCTCAGTGAATAACACTTTTGAAAGAGCTAAAAATGCATTTGGGTGTAACAAGACAGGTCTTTTACATTCAGACGCTGAGGTATATTTGTTAGACAAAAATTTAGATGAAACTGGCTCAATAAAGTTGTATGAACTTTCAAAACAACTGTCGTATCCTGTAATAGTCTCAACTGGAGACCAGTTTTTCCCATATGCATTGAGACCACCTGGATTTGAAAGGGTATTTGTTTCTCTTTCTTATTCACGAATTGCAATTGATGAGATACAGGCATATTCACCAAAAGCATGTGCTATAATTGTAAAATTTTTAGAATGGATACACAAAATGGGTGGGAAATTTCTTTTAATGACTGCTACTATGCCAAAGTTTGTAATAGATTATTTTAAAGATGTAATTCCTGACTTTTATGAGAATGTGAATTCTATAAATATTTATGAGAAAGAAAAAGATGCATTCAGTAAACTCTACAAACATAAGATAAAATTAAATTTAATTAAAACCAAGAATGAGCAATTTGAGATTCCTGATGAAATGGTTAGAGAAATTTTACAAAAAGCAAAAAATAACAAAAGAATACTTGTAATATTGAATACTGTGGGTTTTGCACAGAGTGTGTATGATAAATTGAAAAATAATGCAAATGAACAGTTGAAAAAAAGAATTTTTCTTATTCATTCCAGATATACGTTAAAAGATAGAGAAAATAAAGAATTTGATTATATAAACAGCGAGTTTAAGAATCCTAAAACCGAGAATGTTGGCAAAATACTTGTTGCAACCCAAGTAGTTGAGGCTTCTCTTGACATTGATGCTGATGTTTTGTATACAGAGATATGTCCTCTTGACTGCTTAGTTCAAAGAATGGGGAGAATTTTGAGAAGATATATTTATCAAAATAATGAAGTTGTCAATAAAAGCAACAATGAGAAATTCAATTTAGATAAACCTTTTAGAGCTTTTGAAAAAGAATTCCAAAATGAGCCGAATATAAACGTACTTGTATTTAATAACGAGAATTTACAATCAGGTGGGCAGAGAGTTTATACAAAGGAACTTATTAACCTTTCACTTGCTTGGTTGTGGAAAGTAAGGGATAATCAATCTAATTTGGGAGGATTGTTAGATAAAACTTTTCAACAAGAATTTGCCGATAATGGTGTTGAAGAGTTTTTCAGAATGGAGTTTGCAGACTTAATTCTTGTTCAACAAAATAATAAAAAGAAAGGTAAAAAGGGTAAAGGTGAGAATAAAGAAAGTGTCTATAATTCTCTTCTTTTCAGTCATGATTGGTTAGCAAAATTAGACCAGGTAGAAATTGAACTGTCAGAATATGATAAGTACATTTTGGTAACTTTATTTTACTCTACAATGAAAAAGGATGGCAGATATTTAAAGGATTTTTACAATACTCTTATTGTATTAAATAGTGGATTGATGTCGGATAAAAAATCTGAAGCAGAAGAGATTTTTAGAGAAATTTGTAGTGTACAAATTATTCCCAAGAATAAGTTTGAAGAATTTAAAAAGGATATTCAAGAATTTATAAAAACAATAGAACAGAGCGGAGAAAATAAAAAAATGCTTTTTACGCAATTTAAGAAGGATGTTTTGTCAAAACATATTGTTATGCATTTTTATTTAAAAGATTTGGAACCTGTTTATAATAAACTTACAACCGAAATTGAAATAGATAATAAGTGGAAAAGAAGACTCAAACATTGGCTTTCGGGTGTATATTTGAGCTATAATTTTGTTTACGATAATGAAAAAGGTTTAATAAGGGCTGAAAAAAAGGAGAGTAAAAAAGATAGTTTTATTATTTAAAAAAGAGAGTGAAATTTGACATGGGAAATTCTCAAGAGTTTCAAGACCTAAAGTTCCAGGCTATAAAAATTAACTATTTTTATGTCTGTAAAAGAAAACTATGGCTTTTTAGTAAAAATATTACATTTGAAAACAAATCTGAAAAAGTTTTATTAGGACGGCTTTTACATGAATACTCATATCCAAAAGAAAATAGTAAGGAAATTTTGATTGATAATCTAATAACAATTGACATAATGTCAGACGGCAGTATCAGAGAAGTAAAATATAGCAGTAAAATGAAAGAAGCTGATACAATGCAGGTTATGTACTACCTTTACTATCTCAAACAAAAGGGAATTCAAAAACAAGGAATAATCAATTATCCGAAAGAGAAAAGAAAAGAGGTGCTGAAACTTACCCCAGAGTATGAAGAAAAAGTAAAGCAAGCATTAAAAGAGATAGAAGAGATTACAACAAAGTCTATTCCGCCACCTGCGCAAAAACAAAAAATTTGCAGGTTGTGCGCATACTTTGAGTTTTGCTGGGGGTAAAATTGCTATGCAAAAGAGTTTATATATTACTTCAAATGGGAGACTAAGAAGGCATGAGAACACACTTTATTTTGAAATGGGTGATGAAAAGAAAGCAATTGATATAGAAAATGTTGAGCAGATTCACATCTTTGGGGAGGTAGACTTAAACACTAAAGCTCTAAATTATATCTCTCAATATGGTATTGTTCTTCATTTTTATAACTACTATGGTTTTTATACTGGGAGTTTCTTGCCCCGTAAGAAAAATGTATCTGGAGATGTTGTTGTTCGGCAAGCGCTTCATTATCTTGATAGAGAAAAGAGAATCTTCTTGGCATACTGTTTTGTCGAATCAGCGGTTTATCACATGATGAGAAATTTAAGAGAAAGAAAAGAAGCTGAAGACTTTTTAGTTGCAATTGAAAATGAATGGGAAAGAGGCAGATTTAACATATCAAACATTACAGAGTTAATGGGGCTTGAGGGTAGAATTCGCAATATATATTATCAATCATTTAATCAGTTTCTTCCAGAAGATTTTTCAATGGAAAAAAGAGAAAAAAGACCACCTACAAATCCTATCAATGCTCTTATTTCGTTTGGAAATAGCTTGATTTACAGTCACACTTTGTCTCAAATTTATCAAACTCAACTTGACCCTAGTATAAGTTTTTTACATGAACCAAGTGAAAAGAGATTTTCCCTCAGCCTTGATATTTCTGAGATTTTTAAACCACTGATTGTTGATACTGTGATATTCAAGCTTCTTAATAACCATCAGTTAAAGCTTGAGCATTTTGATGAAGATTTAAATTATTGTTATTTAAATCAAGAAGGAAAGAAAATATTTTTAAAAGAATTTCAAAACAAACTTGAAACTACAGTTCGGCACAGACAATTAAACAGAAATGTTTCCTACAAGGGATTTATAAGACTTGAATGCTACAAGCTGATAAAACATTTTATAGGTGATCAGGTTTATTCACCGCTCAAAGCATGGTGGTAAGTTGATTTGCATGTACATTGAGACATTTAAATTTTTAAAATTCAGCAATTTCTATCTGGCTACAAATTTTCTGTTTGAAGGAGTGATAGAACATCTTTGTTATAGTAACATACGATATCAACGAAAAGAGAGTCAACAAGGTAAGAAAGATTTTAAAAAAATACTTTACATGGGTTCAAAATTCAGTTTTTGAGGGCGAAATTACACTTGGGAAGCTCGAAAAGTGCAAACGAGAACTTTTATCTGTTATAGAAAAAGATGAAGATTCAGTGTATTTTTATGAGATGGAGTACAAACTTGTATGTAACAAAAAGATTTTAGGACAGGAAAAGAACTATGACTCTGTAATAATTTAAAAGTTTTAAAATTTAATTAAGAGCAAATGCCTCTAATTGATGCAGATATAACCATTTTGCAGCGTTTCAAACATTAGTTCGAATAAGTTCTATTGTTTTTGCTGCAAAGTCCAAAAAACTTTTTAACAACTTCTTACAAATCCCAACCACCCCTTCGCTGCATTTTATGTTTGCTGAATGCTTATTAGATTTGTTATAATTATAAACACATACCCATGAGAGAGCATTTACTGTTAGTGGGTTTTATCTGAACTATTAGGGATGTAAACTAAAGTTAAAGGTTGTACTGCCGTCATTGTTGACTGGTTTTATCTGAACTATTAGGGATGTAAACGCAGTTGTGCAGCTTCTTTTATTTTCTCTGTAGTTTTGTTTTATCTGAACTATTAGGGATGTAAACGGAGTAATAAGCTGCACTTGAACAATTTCATTGTTCAGTTTTATCTGAACTATTAGGGATGTAAACTCAAAAGTTAGTAAAAACGGTGTAACAAACTGATTTAGTTTTATCTGAACTATTAGGGATGTAAACACTGGTGCTTCAATGCCTTACGTAACACTTGGTGAAGAGTTTTATCTGAACTATTAGGGATGTAAACCAAAAGGGCAATTGGCAGGTTTTGACAAGTTATATACGTTTTATCTGAACTATTAGGGATGTAAACTATCGAGAAGTAATACACTTAAGGAAGTTTTACTACAAGTTTTATCTGAACTATTAGGGATGTAAACACCTTTACAAATCATGATATTGCGAGATGCAAAAACTGTTTTATCTGAACTATTAGGGATGTAAACGTGTTTGAATTATATAATGGTATGCAGAGAGTAAGTGGTTTTATCTGAACTATTAGGGATGTAAACTGATACAACTAAGTTTATAAGCTATTGATGGTTTGTTAGTTTTATCTGAACTATTAGGGATGTAAACTCGTATGATGCAGAAGACTCAATTGAATTATCACTTACGTTTTATCTGAACTATTAGGGATGTAAACTTATTTGGTACGATACACAAATTGATTTTGATTACTGTTTTATCTGAACTATTAGGGATGTAAACCATTTTTAGCTAAATAAAACTATATTTATCCCTTTCGGGTTTTATCTGAACTATTAGGGATGTAAACGTAAATTATACTTGATATTATTGGTGTCCCCAAAACCGTTTTATCTGAACTATTAGGGATGTAAACCACAGGGGAGCGCTGGATGAAGTAGAAAAGGCTACCGCGTTTTATCTGAACTATTAGGGATGTAAACCCTGAACCACCATTTGTTTTGACAATTGCTGTATCGGGTTTTATCTGAACTATTAGGGATGTAAACAAATGGCACGGAAATAATACTAATATAAATAATACTAAGTTTTATCTGAACTATTAGGGATGTAAACATCATTCAGCAGATAGAACAAATGTTGCTTGATATTTGTTTTATCTGAACTATTAGGGATGTAAACTCTTCTGGCACTGACCAGTCACCGGACCAGAAAGTGGTTTTATCTGAACTATTAGGGATGTAAACTCGTTTGATTGTCTTGAGTTGGTATCTCGAACTGCCGTTTTATCTGAACTATTAGGGATGTAAACTAATCTTAGCAAGATAGCCATACAGGAATTTGCTGTTGTTTTATCTGAACTATTAGGGATGTAAACATTAAAGTTGAGAGTGTGAATAATATCAATATAGATGGTTTTATCTGAACTATTAGGGATGTAAACGTTTTTATATGTGCTGTATCAATTGACGTATTTGCTAGTTTTATCTGAACTATTAGGGATGTAAACTTGTCGAATCGACAAGATCTTTCAAATAAACCTCAAAGTTTTATCTGAACTATTAGGGATGTAAACGTGTTCATGATTGCCTCCAGTAATTGCCAAGATTTTGGTTTTATCTGAACTATTAGGGATGTAAACCTTTTATTAATAAATTTATAGCTTTTTCAAGTAAAGGTTTTATCTGAACTATTAGGGATGTAAACGTAAAGCTTTATATACTGCAGCATCGTATCTGTTACGGTTTTATCTGAACTATTAGGGATGTAAACTTTGAAATTCTGATTGATTTAGGAAATTACAACCTTAGTTTTATCTGAACTATTAGGGATGTAAACGAAATCCTTTTATTCCTACTGCTGCTAAAAATCCTAAAGTTTTATCTGAACTATTAGGGATGTAAACTTTCAAGCCAATAACTCATCGTATCACTCCTTTATCAGTTTTATCTGAACTATTAGGGATGTAAACGTTAATGTAAATCAACCGCAAAATGTTCAAATAATAAGTTTTATCTGAACTATTAGGGATGTAAACTGTAAAAGACTTCAAAGCACGCTACCCCAACATCGACGTTTTATCTGAACTATTAGGGATGTAAACATCGAAGAATCAAAACAATCAACTACAGAAGTACAACGTTTTATCTGAACTATTAGGGATGTAAACCTTTACATGCTGTTTGACACAATCAAATACATCAAGGTTTTATCTGAACTATTAGGGATGTAAACTTTAATTTGTGCTGATACAATCAAAAACCGGTTTACTGTTTTATCTGAACTATTAGGGATGTAAACGCTGGTAGTTTTCTATGGTACTGACAGGTTCAGTTGTTTTATCTGAACTATTAGGGATGTAAACCCTTTATTGAATAAAACCTAACTCTTTAGCTTTCCTCATGTTTTATCTGAACTATTAGGGATGTAAACAAGACCAAGGAATATTCCTTTACCGATTTTGACGGAAGTTTTATCTGAACTATTAGGGATGTAAACTTCATATTTTGAACATAAAATGTAGGATTATCACCAGGTTTTATCTGAACTATTAGGGATGTAAACACTTACAATTTTTGGGCTTTGCCAATGCCAAATGATGGTTTTATCTGAACTATTAGGGATGTAAACTTTTTTCCATTATAAATTGTGTTTGAAACTGTATTTATGTTTTATCTGAACTATTAGGGATGTAAACGGAAAATCGAAGTGCTTATAGGAAATTTGAGAAGAAAGGTTTTATCTGAACTATTAGGGATGTAAACAATAACTACTATCTTATAAGCTTGTTATTTACAATGAGGTTTTATCTGAACTATTAGGGATGTAAACACAATTTTAGGAACAACATCAAAAAGTCCTCTTTATATGTTTTATCTGAACTATTAGGGATGTAAACTTTACTTGTGGATTTGTTGCACTATTACAATGCAATGGTTTTATCTGAACTATTAGGGATGTAAACTTTTGAATTGTTACATTTCTAATATCTACTTGACCAGTGTTTTATCTGAACTATTAGGGATGTAAACATGTGCGTAATATTTCAGAGCTGCAAAGAATCTGTCAAGGTTTTATCTGAACTATTAGGGATGTAAACGAATATGGAAAACACATTGTTTTTGTAGGGTCAACAGGGTTTTATCTGAACTATTAGGGATGTAAACTGGTTGGTAGGAATTATCATTGGAGCTATTGGTGTTTGTTTTATCTGAACTATTAGGGATGTAAACAATCTTGTACCGCAATTTCAACACTTACTTCACCTAAGTTTTATCTGAACTATTAGGGATGTAAACGCCAATAACGCTACTGGAGTAGCAGTAACAACCACAAGTTTTATCTGAACTATTAGGGATGTAAACCTTGCAAGCGAAAGCAACAGCCTGGACGGATTGAATTGTTTTATCTGAACTATTAGGGATGTAAACTTCAGAAAAGTTCTTAGAAAATTAGTTGAACAAGGAGGTTTTATCTGAACTATTAGGGATGTAAACTTGCAGACAGCAATATCAAGGCAAATTACAAGTTAGCGTTTTATCTGAACTATTAGGGATGTAAACGAGTTATAAATATTCGTATGTATATGGCAGTAGTAGAGTTTTATCTGAACTATTAGGGATGTAAACACGGCAACTGAAGCAAAAGCAAGGTATGACGAATATTGTTTTATCTGAACTATTAGGGATGTAAACAAGAATTTCTTGAACAGAGGAGTGATGTTTTTGAAACAGTTTTATCTGAACTATTAGGGATGTAAACGCTGATATAGCCTGATACTCTGCTTCAGTTAATTCAGTTTTATCTGAACTATTAGGGATGTAAACATGAAAGAGCTGAAAGCAGATTTAATGAGCAAGAAAGGTTTTATCTGAACTATTAGGGATGTAAACATAGAATTTATAGAAAAGTTTTGCAAGCATTCAAAAGGTTTTATCTGAACTATTAGGGATGTAAACTTGTCTGTTGATGAAGCGAAAGAGTTGGGGAAAAAAGTTTTATCTGAACTATTAGGGATGTAAACCAGATTGTGAATGCTGACCAATTAAAAGTTTTAAAGGGTTTTATCTGAACTATTAGGGATGTAAACAGGAAAGTTATAGTATATGTGCTTCCTGACACAGCAAGTTTTATCTGAACTATTAGGGATGTAAACTAAGGCAAATCAGCAAGTATCATATCTATAGATTTGTGTTTTATCTGAACTATTAGGGATGTAAACTTTTGATTTATTTTTAGGGCGAGGGGTATATTTATATGTTTTATCTGAACTATTAGGGATGTAAACATGTGGTTGATAAAGCACTAAAACAATTACAAACACGTTTTATCTGAACTATTAGGGATGTAAACTATATTCAAATGGAAAAGTTTGAATTTGTAGATTTTTGTTTTATCTGAACTATTAGGGATGTAAACTCCATTTGTTGGTGTTGCACAGCTTATCTTTATCGTAGTTTTATCTGAACTATTAGGGATGTAAACTAAGCATAGGTTCTGGTGGTACAACATTAAATTGCAAGTTTTATCTGAACTATTAGGGATGTAAACTTTATTGAAGACGAACAGGACTTTATGATTTTGCTTGAGTTTTATCTGAACTATTAGGGATGTAAACCCAAGTGTGGACACGACGTGCACAGCAACCCCAGCGTTTTATCTGAACTATTAGGGATGTAAACAATTTTGTGATTTGATAGTTAAGCGTTATTATGATGGTTTTATCTGAACTATTAGGGATGTAAACGTATATGAGGAAGGAGAGGGAGCATGAAAAACATTAAGTTTTATCTGAACTATTAGGGATGTAAACTAAGAAATTGAATTGCTAACTACTGTATTGTTAATTTGTTTTATCTGAACTATTAGGGATGTAAACTACTTCAACGCCCTGTCCTCCGCCTGCGTTGATATGAAGTTTTATCTGAACTATTAGGGATGTAAACTGATACAACTAAGTTTATAAGCTATTGATGGTTTGTTGGTTTTATCTGAACTATTAGGGATGTAAACCCATTAGTTAGAGATGATGATGAGTTAGCAATTAATAGTTTTATCTGAACTATTAGGGATGTAAACCTTAACTCCTTAAAAGCTGTAGATACAAACTTAAAAGGTTTTATCTGAACTATTAGGGATGTAAACAATGCTATATTTGGCGAAAGATATTTGTTTGTGCCTTGTTTTATCTGAACTATTAGGGATGTAAACCTTTCAGTAAATAAAACAAAAAAAGAATATTCTATTGGGTTTTATCTGAACTATTAGGGATGTAAACAAGTAGGGCTGGTCTTTTTTTTATTTGCGTTTAGAATGTTTTATCTGAACTATTAGGGATGTAAACTGTTGAAAAACTGGGCGGTGAGGTCAAGATAGAATGGTTTTATCTGAACTATTAGGGATGTAAACTCTTCTGTTATAGCTTGTCCGTCTTTTATTTCTTTTGGTTTTATCTGAACTATTAGGGATGTAAACCATTTACACGTAAAATTTAAGCATAAATTACTGTTAGTTTTATCTGAACTATTAGGGATGTAAACGCAAGCGCTTTTTGCATATTTGAAAAAGCGTTACCTAGTTTTATCTGAACTATTAGGGATGTAAACCGGGCTATATATGCCGCTGCGGCTGCTATACAAGGGGGTTTTATCTGAACTATTAGGGATGTAAACTTACAGAGAAGCATATTATGAAGCCTCAGCAAATGAGTTTTATCTGAACTATTAGGGATGTAAACAACTCTTTATTGGGTTTATTGATAATAAGCCCGTCTGTTTTATCTGAACTATTAGGGATGTAAACAGATTTGGAAGATGATATTGAAGGCACACCTGTTGAGTTTTATCTGAACTATTAGGGATGTAAACATAACCGTGTAAAAACAATCTTTAAAATTCCAATCTGTTTTATCTGAACTATTAGGGATGTAAACTGTATCTGTTTCATAATTTCCTGAAAGCTTTTCCCGTGTTTTATCTGAACTATTAGGGATGTAAACCGATTTGGAGCATTTGTATAACTAATAAGATATTTTTGTTTTATCTGAACTATTAGGGATGTAAACTCATATATTGCTACTTCCTTTACTTCTACCAGTAAATGTTTTATCTGAACTATTAGGGATGTAAACAGAACATTTTCAGTGAACCTTAATATTTTGTGCACTTGTTTTATCTGAACTATTAGGGATGTAAACCTTATTAAAATAGACGCTGACGGGAAAAAGCTTATTAGTTTTATCTGAACTATTAGGGATGTAAACAGGGCTTATTTGGCTGGTATCTTAAGTAAGTCTTCAAGTTTTATCTGAACTATTAGGGATGTAAACCCCGCAAACTAATTTATTTGGCAAACTGCCAAACACGTTTTATCTGAACTATTAGGGATGTAAACGAAAGAGAACTTGACAATCTCATAAGTGAAATAGAAAGTTTTATCTGAACTATTAGGGATGTAAACTGTTTTTGAGTAAGTAATTAGCAATTGCTGCCGCCAGTTTTATCTGAACTATTAGGGATGTAAACACAGTCAATGCAGTCTCAGATGATAAAATCACTGTTAGTTTTATCTGAACTATTAGGGATGTAAACATGCTAATATTGAAAGTACAAATAGGGTAGTTAAAAAGTTTTATCTGAACTATTAGGGATGTAAACTTGCAAGAGGATGATAAAGGATGTTAAGAGGTATTTAAGTTTTATCTGAACTATTAGGGATGTAAACTGGAGAGGAACTGGAGAAAGAAGATTTAGAGGTTATAGGTTTTATCTGAACTATTAGGGATGTAAACAGGGATGGCACTGTTGAATTGAAGAAAGTAAAAGATAGTTTTATCTGAACTATTAGGGATGTAAACTTGGTATCAAAAAGTTGTTTCAATGGTATTGTATTAGGTTTTATCTGAACTATTAGGGATGTAAACCTTTGAATTAACGGGTTATAACAAATTTGTCCCTTTGTTTTATCTGAACTATTAGGGATGTAAACAGGCGGGATGTTGAAGTGGAGTGGAGAGGCAATCCTGGTTTTATCTGAACTATTAGGGATGTAAACGAAACAAAATCAGCTTACAAATTCCCACATCATGAGGTTTTATCTGAACTATTAGGGATGTAAACTGTTCTTATTTCGACACAATTTGATTGACAAGATTTTAGTTTTATCTGAACTATTAGGGATGTAAACAAGTATAAAAACCTAAAAATATCACAAAGTCATGTACAGTTTTATCTGAACTATTAGGGATGTAAACTGTTGCTCAGCCAAGCGTATAGCTGAAGTGCGTTTCGTTTTATCTGAACTATTAGGGATGTAAACACTTTTACAGAAGTGTCTGGATTAGTTGATAGAGTTAAGTTTTATCTGAACTATTAGGGATGTAAACAATAACAAAGTTGGGGAAAAATTTTTAGACCTTATTTGTTTTATCTGAACTATTAGGGATGTAAACATGTATCATACCCAGCCCAAACAGCTGACGCAGTAGCCGTTTTATCTGAACTATTAGGGATGTAAACCATTTTCATTTGATTGAGCGAGGACATTTTCAGAAAAGTTTTATCTGAACTATTAGGGATGTAAACTCAGGGGATTGTGATGAATGGCTGTCTTTTTCTTTTCGTTTTATCTGAACTATTAGGGATGTAAACATTTTTGATTCAATTTCAGAACAAATTTTTTCATAGGTTTTATCTGAACTATTAGGGATGTAAACTTTTATTTCCCTTTCAGTTTCTTTTATGTCTTCCCTGGTTTTATCTGAACTATTAGGGATGTAAACACAAGCTGTTCAACAGCATTTACAATGTCTTGTATTGTTTTATCTGAACTATTAGGGATGTAAACGAAAAAACAAGTATATCACTCGAGTATGCAGTAAGGGTTTTATCTGAACTATTAGGGATGTAAACTTTTCAGTGGGTTGAAATAGAAAACAATGTCGGTTATGTTTTATCTGAACTATTAGGGATGTAAACTATGCCGTTTTTCTCTGCTGCTGTTCCTGTTGTTCCTGTTTTATCTGAACTATTAGGGATGTAAACTGGTAAAAACAGTAAAAACATTTATGCCTTTAAATTTGTTTTATCTGAACTATTAGGGATGTAAACAAAACAGGCATGGCAGAACGGGAACGGTTAATTTATTGTTTTATCTGAACTATTAGGGATGTAAACGGTATGAAGCTGGTGATATAGATGTTGCAAGTTTTTGGTTTTATCTGAACTATTAGGGATGTAAACCAGACCAATTTTATCTGACTTGCGTGAATGTGGCGAAGTTTTATCTGAACTATTAGGGATGTAAACCATTTAAAACTTGCAATACTTCGGCATGAAAACCAGGTTTTATCTGAACTATTAGGGATGTAAACTTGACGACAAGGTAATTATCGTTATCAGGTTGGACTAGTTTTATCTGAACTATTAGGGATGTAAACGAGTGTGCGTAAGTAGTTGCCAAGAGCGTCCCAAAAGTTTTATCTGAACTATTAGGGATGTAAACAAAAACTCTATCTCGTCTCTGGTGATTGTATAGGTAGTTTTATCTGAACTATTAGGGATGTAAACTCATGAAGATGTATCAAACAAGCTCTATGCCACTGCGTTTTATCTGAACTATTAGGGATGTAAACGTCAGCAAGTGTTAGGGGTAATCCTAACTCACTCAAGGTTTTATCTGAACTATTAGGGATGTAAACGATTCGGATAATGTGCTAAAAGCTGTGCTTGATGCTTGTTTTATCTGAACTATTAGGGATGTAAACATATACATATTCAATGTAAGCTCTTCTTGCAACTTTCGTTTTATCTGAACTATTAGGGATGTAAACCTTATGTAGGGGCAACTTTTGATTTAACAACGCTTAGTTTTATCTGAACTATTAGGGATGTAAACATACGTTTGAGGTTGTGTATGAGGATGGACGGATAAAAGTTTTATCTGAACTATTAGGGATGTAAACACGCAGAAATTCTAAACGCAAATAGAAAAAAAATAAAGGTTTTATCTGAACTATTAGGGATGTAAACACATGGTTTATCAAACTCTTCACAAAAGAAGGCGATGGTTTTATCTGAACTATTAGGGATGTAAACGTGGTAGGATTAACCCAAAAACAAGATTAGAAGACAAGTTTTATCTGAACTATTAGGGATGTAAACATAGAAATTACAGACAAAGAAGGATTTTTAGAAACGTGTTTTATCTGAACTATTAGGGATGTAAACCTTTTGGCTGCTTGCAGAGGCGATTCTGCCTCCACAGGTTTTATCTGAACTATTAGGGATGTAAACATTGTTGGTGGATTGGTTGCTGCAACAAAATGGAGTGTTTTATCTGAACTATTAGGGATGTAAACTTCTTCCCTGCTAAAGGAACATCATTGCAGGAATATAGTTTTATCTGAACTATTAGGGATGTAAACGAAAATGAAAAAAGGTTGAGAATAGGTGAAAGCGAGGTTTTATCTGAACTATTAGGGATGTAAACATTCGTACCAATAACGATTTTTGTATAAATCGTAGAAGTTTTATCTGAACTATTAGGGATGTAAACTAGGAGAATACATTGCAAGTTTTAATTCCAAGAAGGGTTTTATCTGAACTATTAGGGATGTAAACTATTTAAACGATGTAGTTAGAGCAGCAGTTGATACAAGTTTTATCTGAACTATTAGGGATGTAAACGACTGAATTCACTTCATCTTTCTTGTTTCGTAACAAGTTTTATCTGAACTATTAGGGATGTAAACTAGGAGAATACATTGCAAGTTTTAATTCCAAGAAGGGTTTTATCTGAACTATTAGGGATGTAAACTATTTAAACGATGTAGTTAGAACAGCAGTTGATACAAGTTTTATCTGAACTATTAGGGATGTAAACGACTGAATTCACTTCATCTTTCTTGTTTCGTAACAAGTTTTATCTGAACTATTAGGGATGTAAACTTGAAGTTCCTGAGCTCAAGGGCCAAGAGCTTCATTAGTTTTATCTGAACTATTAGGGATGTAAACTATTCTTTAATTTCTCAAATTCAGTTGGCTCAAATTTGTTTTATCTGAACTATTAGGGATGTAAACCCAAGCGCAGTCCCCAAATTTTTAATACCATTTAAAGGTTTTATCTGAACTATTAGGGATGTAAACGAAATCAATTGGTATGTGCGCGGTGATAAAAAGGAAAGTTTTATCTGAACTATTAGGGATGTAAACAGAAACTTGCTCAAGAACTTGGTATCCAGTTTGACGGTTTTATCTGAACTATTAGGGATGTAAACAAGATGATGTAGCACCATATGTCGCACTTGGCTTTAGAGTTTTATCTGAACTATTAGGGATGTAAACTTGATAAGAAAACTATTAATGAACTTTATACTTTTCTGTTTTATCTGAACTATTAGGGATGTAAACTGATTTTAGGATTTGGTGGTGGGGCTTTTGATTTTAAAGTTTTATCTGAACTATTAGGGATGTAAACTGGTATATTGCCTTTGGTACAGTTTTTCTTGCACCAAGTTTTATCTGAACTATTAGGGATGTAAACGTATAGTAAGGTTCTGGTTGATAAAAATTTCCATAGGTTTTATCTGAACTATTAGGGATGTAAACACAATCTGCTTGAGTTAACTCTTCGTCTATTTCTGGTTTTATCTGAACTATTAGGGATGTAAACTCGAACCCTGTCGCTGGGCAGATTTGGTTCGACTCCGTTTTATCTGAACTATTAGGGATGTAAACACTTGATCGCGCATACGTTTTGTAAATTGTACAAACGTTTTATCTGAACTATTAGGGATGTAAACATGTAGAGTTTTATAAGGCCAACCCTGACTAATTTGTGTTTTATCTGAACTATTAGGGATGTAAACCTAAAGCTTAAATCTTTAAAAGTGTCAAAGTTTCCTGGTTTTATCTGAACTATTAGGGATGTAAACCAACATTTAATTAAGATTTCTTTATAATATATTTGAGTTTTATCTGAACTATTAGGGATGTAAACTGTATGTAAGTTGTATCAAATATTTAGACGGTTTAAAGTTTTATCTGAACTATTAGGGATGTAAACAAAGATATAAAAAAATTTAAAGACAAAGCATACTTCAGTTTTATCTGAACTATTAGGGATGTAAACTCTTCTTGCTTACTTCAATTTCTTTAACTTTTGGGCTAGGTTTTATCTGAACTATTAGGGATGTAAACAATACAGCAGTCTATAATACAAACTTGATTAATAATAGTTTTATCTGAACTATTAGGGATGTAAACTGTAAAGATTTTTATTAGTAGAGGATAAGCCAGAACGGTTTTATCTGAACTATTAGGGATGTAAACTCTATCAATTCTTCATTTCCTGTTTCTAATAATTTCTGTTTTATCTGAACTATTAGGGATGTAAACAAAAAAAGCTTGCAACGTTAATAGAAAGTTTAGAAGGTTTTATCTGAACTATTAGGGATGTAAACACTGGAATAACACAGAATGTTGAAGAAATCTTGAGAAGTTTTATCTGAACTATTAGGGATGTAAACTTTTCTTTGCGACACTTTGCGGAGGTTTCACAGACGTTTTATCTGAACTATTAGGGATGTAAACAAAATAATCCGCTTGATCCTAATTCTGTTACAGCTCTTGTTTTATCTGAACTATTAGGGATGTAAACGTGCTCGCATTTGGTTTTTTTGAGTATAACGACATGAGTTTTATCTGAACTATTAGGGATGTAAACACTTTCTTTTGTGAGTATATCTCTATTTTATCAAAAAGTTTTATCTGAACTATTAGGGATGTAAACGTCAAATTCGGCTTAAGAATTGAGCGCTGGTATGGGTTTTATCTGAACTATTAGGGATGTAAACGCTTTAACTTCGATATACTTACCGCCGAGCGTATTGAGTTTTATCTGAACTATTAGGGATGTAAACCCATTTATTGTGTTTCGCTGCACAACTGTAAAAGCGGTTTTATCTGAACTATTAGGGATGTAAACAAAGCGTTAGGGAAAAAATGAGAGCTTTAGCAGCGTTTGTTTTATCTGAACTATTAGGGATGTAAACTCTTTTAACCAATACTTTAAATCTTCAAATTCGACTGTTTTATCTGAACTATTAGGGATGTAAACTATGATGAGGTTATACACTTGAGACGCTTTTTTTATAAGTTTTATCTGAACTATTAGGGATGTAAACAAGCCGATAACGTATATCTATCTGCTAACAAAATTTGTTTTATCTGAACTATTAGGGATGTAAACTTCTTATTGTCGTTTCGTCGTATCCCGTCAGCTCTGGTTTTATCTGAACTATTAGAGATGTAAACTTGAGAACTGGCTTGTTAATATGCTTGCAGAAGACTTGTTTTATCTGAACTATTAGGGATGTAAACTTGACAATATCGGCTACATTTGCACCGTTACCCGAAGTTGTTTTATCTGAACTATTAGGGATGTAAACGTTGAATGGTTTGTGCAAGGGAAACAGCGATTGTTAAGTTTTATCTGAACTATTAGGGATGTAAACGTACTGGGTTAAAGAAATGCAGGAATTTGGCTTTGAGGTTTTATCTGAACTATTAGGGATGTAAACGCGAACAATGGCTCTATCTGGGTTGAACAGTTCTTCGGTTTTATCTGAACTATTAGGGATGTAAACTTATTACTTTGTTGATGAGCATAATTGCTACGTTTATGTTTTATCTGAACTATTAGGGATGTAAACTCAAAGATATTTTTTGTCATATCGTCGTTGAGTTTTATCTGAACTATTAGGGATGTAAACTTGAATGTAACTTATACTTTCGCTTCTCCCTCCTCCGTTTTATCTGAACTATTAGGGATGTAAACATGCATACTTTGAGCCACAATCGCACAGAGAGGCACTGTTTTATCTGAACTATTAGGGATGTAAACTTGAGAATTGATAGTGTGAAAGAAGAAGATATCAAAAGTTTTATCTGAACTATTAGGGATGTAAACAAAATAGTTAGCCCTGACTTGAGCATGTGAGCTCAGTGTTTTATCTGAACTATTAGGGATGTAAACGTACGGATAGTAGATGACCTTTTCCTCATCAGCAAGGGTTTTATCTGAACTATTAGGGATGTAAACAATATTTAAAGTCGAAGAAGCTATCAAAAGCGGGGCACGTTTTATCTGAACTATTAGGGATGTAAACCGCATAACTGTTTTTTCAATAATTGATACATCTTCTGTTTTATCTGAACTATTAGGGATGTAAACAATCCATGGGGGTTTATACCGATTGTGCATTTCAAAAGTTTTATCTGAACTATTAGGGATGTAAACTTTTGATAGAGGGCAGGTATATAAAATCAGTCAACGTTTTATCTGAACTATTAGGGATGTAAACGAAAGCACATCTTTGGGGAGTACAGGGTATAATGGAGTTTTATCTGAACTATTAGGGATGTAAACACTCAAATCCTCTAATGTTTTGAAGCAGCCCATATGGGTTTTATCTGAACTATTAGGGATGTAAACGAAGTTTTGCATTAAAAACCTCACAGCTTCGCTTTTCGTTTTATCTGAACTATTAGGGATGTAAACGTTTAATGTGTAACCATAGATTTATAAAAAATGCCTTGTTTTATCTGAACTATTAGGGATGTAAACGAATTCAACAAAAACTTGACCCTCAAAAATATCCCAGTTTTATATGAACTATTAGGGATGTAAACTGTATTTCAGCCACTGGATGTTTCAAAAGTGTTAAAGTTTTATCTGAACTATTAGGGATGTAAACTGTAGAATTTAATTTCTGCCCCTGCTGGCAATGTTGTAGGTTTTATCTGAACTATTAGGGATGTAAACTCCTTGCAAACATGGATTTAATCGTGTTCATAACAAGGTTTTATCTGAACTATTAGGGATGTAAACTCGGTAGTATGTAGCAGTTTCAATTTCAAGCTCTTCAAGTTTTATCTGAACTATTAGGGATGTAAACGTTAGCACATCACCATAGCCGATAGGCAGCTTCCCAGGTTTTATCTGAACTATTAGGGATGTAAACTTTACAAGTTTAAAACTGTTAGTCGAAAAATCCCAAGTTTTATCTGAACTATTAGGGATGTAAACACTTATAATTATTCTTTTTGGGTTGACGGGATACAAAGTTTTATCTGAACTATTAGGGATGTAAACAAACAAAAGAGCGAGTAGGCACTCGTTTTGAGTTCTGTTTTATCTGAACTATTAGGGATGTAAACCATGGAATAATCTGAAGAACACAGCAAATACAGTTTGTTTTATCTGAACTATTAGGGATGTAAACTATGTGAGAGAATTTGACCCTAACGCTGAAGAAACAGAGTTTTATCTGAACTATTAGGGATGTAAACATAATAGCAATTGCAATGGCTACATTTTTGGTTATCAAGTTTTATCTGAACTATTAGGGATGTAAACCAATAAAAGCCTGTATAAGCTCTTCAAGTTCGCTCATGTTTTATCTGAACTATTAGGGATGTAAACTCAGGGTCGCTTGGGTATCTTAAATATTCACCACCAAGTTTTATCTGAACTATTAGGGATGTAAACTATGATAAATGGGCTGAGCGAGGGTTAATAACGCTGGTTTTATCTGAACTATTAGGGATGTAAACGCGACAAAAGTGTATTCAACGCTGATAAATCGCTATGGTTTTATCTGAACTATTAGGGATGTAAACACTGCACCCCACAATGGGTTTAAAAGCACAGTTCCAAGTTTTATCTGAACTATTAGGGATGTAAACCATGATACTGATGCCTCAAATGATGAGAAGATTGAAAGGTTTTATCTGAACTATTAGGGATGTAAACTAAAAACCCCTATCTACGCTAATCTGCACCAACTTAGTTTTATCTGAACTATTAGGGATGTAAACGTTTCTCGTAAATCAGCTAAGACAGGTCTTTTGTCTTGTTTTATCTGAACTATTAGGGATGTAAACGTGTTTGTATGGTCGTTTCTTGTTTTTCTCCATCTTTGTTTTATCTGAACTATTAGGGATGTAAACTTGATACCTGCATGGATTAATGTGGTTAAAAGCGACGTTTTATCTGAACTATTAGGGATGTAAACATTGGGTAAGCAAAAAGCATCATCTTTGTCCTGCACGTTTTATCTGAACTATTAGGGATGTAAACTTTGCTTGATAAGGCTTGTCTTAAGCTCTGCCAATTGTTTTATCTGAACTATTAGGGATGTAAACACAATTTTTACGTTCGGGTATATTCGTTTCAAATATGGTTTTATCTGAACTATTAGGGATGTAAACGAGATACTGCCCATTGCTATCCTTCAAAAGTCTCAATGTTTTATCTGAACTATTAGGGATGTAAACGCTACAACTAGCCCTGCTATTACCGCTACAATTATTTTGTTTTATCTGAACTATTAGGGATGTAAACGAGTTTCTAAAGAAAATAAAATCTGAGCTGGTGGAAAGTTTTATCTGAACTATTAGGGATGTAAACGCGCTTGCGAATGTGGCCTCGCATTATATCAGCACCTGTTTTATCTGAACTATTAGGGATGTAAACAAAGATTTCTAATATCACTTCCAAGTTTTTTGAATTGGTTTTATCTGAACTATTAGGGATGTAAACGATTAAAATCTTTACTTATTTTTCTTATGATTGCTGGTTTTATCTGAACTATTAGGGATGTAAACATCTATAAGCAACGACTCTTGAACAACCGCCTTTGAAAGGTTTTATCTGAACTATTAGGGATGTAAACTTTTAATGAGCAAATCATAGCTAACCTTATGATTTAGTTTTATCTGAACTATTAGGGATGTAAACTCTTTTAAAAGGTTTACAAAGTATCTCCAATTCTTGTGTTTTATCTGAACTATTAGGGATGTAAACCATAGTCTTTGTACTTCTCTCTTTCACGCTTTAAGGTTTTATCTGAACTATTAGGGATGTAAACGTTAAAAAATCAGAATATGAAGAAAAAATAAAGTCTTGTTTTATCTGAACTATTAGGGATGTAAACGTTAATATGCCAGTATCTTTATCAACTTCATAAATTGTTTTATCTGAACTACTAGGGATGTAAACTTGCAAGCGACAGATGTTGTTACTGTTTCGGGTAAGTTTTATCTGAACTATTAGGGATGTAAACTCAATTGTGGGGTAAAGAAAAACAATCGCTCCGGAATGTTTTATCTGAACTATTAGGGATGTAAACACTCATATAATCATGACTTCTGTAATGCGCTCTAAGTTTTATCTGAACTATTAGGGATGTAAACATGTATTTAACAACTCGCCTTGTTCGCTCACTCATAGTTTTATCTGAACTATTAGGGATGTAAACTGTTAATGATAAAATAAAATCATCAAATGACACTAAAAATTCCCCACTTGCCACTTAAAAATAAGCCTTCTGTAGTGTAGAATAGAAAGTATGGAAAAACTCCAGAAGGAGAAGATAACAAGAAAATGTTGGGGGTTGAAATGCACACAACAATCTACACACTTTTCAAACGGGGATACAACAAAAGTCAAATAGCAAGATTGTTAGACATGGATAGAAATGTTAATGATAAAATAAAAATGTACTGAAAGTGGAATATAAGGATGTACAAAATTGTACATTGATATGATATCCTTTCTTAGCCGTTTGCAAAATGAATAGATGTACAAGCCATAAAATAGGAATACAGGAATAAAAGTCAAGAGGCTGCATAGGTAAATTGTGCTATTTACACACAATAACAACATTATCAGCAACATATGTGACTATAAATTTATTACCAAATAATTCAAAAGTCAAAAAAGGCAAAATTATATCAAACCCTTTAAAAAGGGTTTTTAGTGTGGGCAATTTGTTAGGGATTAAAAATGCATTTTTTAGAGTTAAGAGAAATCTCAGGCAATAAGTTTTTTAAGTTTTTGAAGTTTTTTGTAAGAGATATTTTGGTGATGTTTTAGTATGGCATAAGAGAGAATAAAGAGTAAAAGCATACAAATAGCAGAGAGTAAGAAGTCAGAAAAAAGTGAAATATGGTCATATGAGAAGATGGTATCATGACCGAGAAAAGACTTTAGATTAAAAATAGTTTGCTCGATAGTAACTCTGGATTTGTAAAGTTGATAAAACTGCTCAGAATTTCTATCGATACCTGGATAATACCGCAGGTTGGCATCCGGGTATGTATAGAACATCCTACCTGACTTAGAAGTAGTACAAGGATGTGGGCAAGTGCAAAAGCGTTTATTGTCTTTAAT
The DNA here is from genome assembly GCF_017347585.1 of Caldicellulosiruptor diazotrophicus. Taxonomy (NCBI): domain Bacteria; kingdom Bacillati; phylum Bacillota; order Caldicellulosiruptorales; family Caldicellulosiruptoraceae; genus Caldicellulosiruptor; species Anaerocellum diazotrophicum. The sequence goes on along the minus strand of NZ_AP024480.1, from coordinate 2,406,907 downwards.
CTGAGAGCAAGGGCAGCGCCATTTAATTCTTGGGGAGCGATTTTTACCATTACAAAGACCTTCGTAGATAAAAGGTTTATTTAGTTTGTTACAGAAAGGTATACCGTTTTGTGAGATAGTGATGTTAGGGTCAGAGGTAGGAGTATATGAAGTTTGGTTAGAATTTCTGTGGTTAATAGGGATTATGACTTTAGAGAAATTGAAATCTTTGATGAGGGAAGAATAGACCATGTAAGAGTCAAGAGCACTGTCGGCGATGAAGGTTGAAAACTGATTGAATTGGAAATTATGGTTTAGGTTAATCAAAGCGGGAATAAGAGCTTTTGAATCAGAGAGACTTGTCAAGAATTTTGTGTTTCCAATTTATAACGCAAGTTGTAAAGTTGGGTTATGTTATTGATGCATTTTCTAATACTGGGAACTCCATTTTTCCATTTTGTACGGCGTAAGTTCTCTCGCTGTAAGTAAATATTAATTTCTAAGACTTCAACAGACTGAAAGTATCCACCTGAATTTACTCTAATCTTTTCAATCATGCTATTTACACTTTCAACGGCGTTTGTGGTGTAGATATGCTTCCTTAATTCCTCAGGGTATTTCATATGGGCAAGATAAAACTCTGCTTTTTCTGATATTGCTTTAATAAATCGAGGATATTTTGAAAGGTATCCATCGCAAAGTTCTTTAAATTTCAGTACAGCTTCGTCAAAATCGGAGGAAGAAATTCTAAGTCTGTCTAAACTCTTGTTAAAAGCTGAAGCATCCTCTTTTGTCATATGTTTTCTGACATTACGTTGGAGGTGGACAAAACACAGTTGATGGTCAGCAAGAGGATAAGCAAGTTTGACAGCATCTATAATACCAGGGAAGTCATCACTTATGACAATTAGAATCTCTTTTAGCCCTCTTGTAATTAAGTCTTCAAATACTTTCATCCAATCAGCCTTATTTTCTTTGCCGAAGAAAGTGTAGACACCGAAAATGTCTTTTTTACCTTCTAAGTCGATACCGAGGACAACATAACAAGTAGCTTGTTTAACCTTAGAATTATCCTTAACTTCACAATGATAACCATCGATGATGAGAGCAAAAGCACTTGTTGGTAGTTCTCTTTGTTTGAATAACTGAAGCTCATTTTTAAGGTCTTCTTTGATTTTTAGTATTTCATTTTCGGAATATGGAAGATTCAAAGCTTTCAAAGTCTGGACAAGGGAACTTTCGGAATAACCATTGACGACTAAAGACATAAGCAGGTCAGTGTATGAACTATCAACTCTTTTGTAGCGGTCAGGGAGGATAGAAGGTCGGAAATTACCAGTACGTGTGCGAGGGACAGAGATTTCAAGACTGCCAACAGGTGTTGCAAGTTTTCTATCGTAAAAACCATTGCCTTTGTCATTGTCATTTTTAGCAAGGTACACTGATCTTTCCGATAACATAAAGCAATCGAGCAAGTTTTCTAAGAGTTGCTTTAGAGCTGGGCGGTTAGGATCATCTTTGGAGCAATACATATTTAATACTTGCTCTACAGCCATGTTTTTAGCAGTCTCAATAATTTCGTTTTTATTCATTTTAAGTAGCCCCCTTGATAATTATTTCAATACTAATTATACAGTGGACACAATTTTATTTTAACTCCCGAATCAGAGATAGCTTTAGAAAAAGCAGGGTCTTGAGGGTCATCAGAAGAAGGACAGAAGGCAGGAGTGATTACAAGAGGTAAACCAAATCCATTAGTGATGATAGCGAATTTGTATCCATAGCAGAAATGACCATTAGCGAACATACGAGTAATATAAGGTGAAGCAGAAGCAGATTTGGGGAGGTTTGAGTATGTGAGATAATACACAGCAGAGGATGTAAGGTTAGGGTTTTGAGATTTAGTTTTTCTGAGCATAGATTGGATGAACTTAGGGTTATTTTCTTTGAGCATAGGGACTAAGGCAGTTGTGTCGAATATTACGCAAGAAGCAAGGTCAGGGTTTATTTCAAGTGCAATATTTTGAGCATATTTTGCGAGGTTATAAAAGACGTTTTCGATTTCGGAGCAAAAGATTTTTCTAAATCTTGAGAATGTAGAGATAGAGGGTATAGTATCGAAGTTGCAGAAAGATTTAAGCTGGTATGAGTTGAGCAAGACAGCACGGAGTTGAGTTAAGGTAGAGAATTTGAAGATTTTTTGGATGAAGAAAGCACATAACATAGATTGCAAAGAGAAGCATCTATGTTTACCGAAGTATTTATAGTAGGCTTTAAAGAAGGATTGAGGGATGAAGTTATTGATATTGATGTATTTGTTGAAGAAGCCAAGAAGGTTATGAGGGTTATTGAGAGCGAGGTTTTTAACGTGCTCATAAAGTTCTAAAAAAGAGAGTTGTTTATTATGATTTTTAAACATTTTATCCTCCTCCTCATAGAAAATATGTTTTATACAGTTATATTTTACACTATCTATGAGGAGGAAGGAATACTTTTTTGAAGATTGTATAAAGCTTGATAATGCTCATCTTGAGCGTTTCTGCAAAAGGCTATTATCTGAACTATTAGGGATGTAAACTCGACGATTTTATAGCCAAGCGGTGGGATTCCGCCATTGTTTTATCTGAACTATTAGGGATGTAAACGAGTCAATCATTTTAGAGTCGGTTCTGGAAGGTATGGGTTTTATCTGAACTATTAGGGATGTAAACTGCTTTTGCTTCAGTTGCCGTTGGACCTAACAGATAGTTTTATCTGAACTATTAGGGATGTAAACATCCGAGAAGGCAGATGACAATGAGCAGGTGGAAGAGTTTTATCTGAACTATTAGGGATGTAAACATGAAAGAGCTGAAAGCAGATTTAATGAGCAAGAAAGTTTTATCTGAACTATTAGGGATGTAAACCCAGCACAAAAGAAAGCATTGGAGGAACTTATAGCTTGTTTTATCTGAACTATTAGGGATGTAAACGCTAAGTCCACTTTCGCACATTGGAGAGAGTCACGGGTTTTATCTGAACTATTAGGGATGTAAACCAAATTCCTCTGGAGCTATATCAATTGTTTCTTTGTGTTTTATCTAAACTATTAGGGATGTAAACCGCTGAGAAGTAAATACCTTTCTTGTCCTATCTTTTGGTTTTATCTGAACTATTAGGGATGTAAACTGTTTTGTAATATCTTCACCATTAACGTTATCAGCGTGTTTTATCTGAACTATTAGGGATGTAAACTAAAGAAAGAGGGAAAGTAAATGGCTTTGATAGATTTTGTTTTATCTGAACTATTAGGGATGTAAACATCTGCTGCTGAATTTCTCTTGTTTTTGTCTTAATTTGTTTTATCTGAACTATTAGGGATGTAAACGCAGTTGTTCTAACTCATCTTCCCCAGTAGTATTTAGAGTTTTATCTGAACTATTAGGGATGTAAACATAGTGTTCTTTTCGGATAGTGCAGAAACCAATGAGGTTTTATCTGAACTATTAGGGATGTAAACTCGATAAAACCAAACCCTTGTCCTCTTCTAAATCTAGTTTTATCTGAACTATTAGGGATGTAAACAGAAGATAAAAAACATTTGTCTTGATAATTATCTTCGTTTTATCTGAACTATTAGGGATGTAAACCTTTGATAGTGGAATACCCTTCTTCTGCGACAAGGGTTTTATCTGAACTATTAGGGATGTAAACAGAGAAATTTTAAAAGAAACTATGCGGGAGATGATGAGTTTTATCTGAACTATTAGGGATGTAAACTTTGATGTTAACACCTTTCTCTCTTCATATGCTTGTGTTTTATCTGAACTATTAGGGATGTAAACTGGTAAAGCAGAATTTGATAATACATGGCTGAACACAGTTTTATCTGAACTATTAGGGATGTAAACGATGTGCTGTGTCGATGCGCTGTGTTGTTGTGAAAGTTTTATCTGAACTATTAGGGATGTAAACTGAAGGATAATATTGCCGCCTACATTAAATCACTGGGTTTTATCTGAACTATTAGGGATGTAAACTGGCTTACGCGCTCAACGTTAGCTCATGTACATTTTCCGTTTTATCTGAACTATTAGGGATGTAAACTTCGGACGACTTCATAGAAGAGGCGTATAAGACACTGTTTTATCTGAACTATTAGGGATGTAAACGGGAAATAGAAAGAGTGAAGAAACAAGTAATCCTAGTTTTATCTGAACTATTAGGGATGTAAACGTTTAAAGTTTCTAAACCCGGCATCTCTGAAGTAGTGTTTTATCTGAACTATTAGGGATGTAAACCAACCGCAAGGTCGTATAGCGTCTTGTTTTGCTGCGTTTTATCTGAACTATTAGGGATGTAAACTCTTCTTATGATAGTTTCTTAACTTTTTGTTCTATGTTTTATCTGAACTATTAGGGATGTAAACGTTAATATGCCAGTATCTTTATCAACTTCATAAATTGTTTTATCTGAACTATTAGGGATGTAAACCAAACTCGACAGGTTTGCAATGAATAGGTATGATTCGGTTTTATCTGAACTATTAGGGATGTAAACAAGCAACAAAAAAGCCCCGCTGAAGCGGAGCTTTGTGTTTTATCTGAACTATTAGGGATGTAAACTTATTAACGGCACCCGCTCAGCTGAGACCCTCACTAGGTTTTATCTGAACTATTAGGGATGTAAACAACAACTTGCCAATCTCACCATTGAAAATCTGTTCAGGTTTTATCTGAACTATTAGGGATGTAAACTTCAAGCATACATCAACAACTTCATCTTCTCCCTGAAGTTTTATCTGAACTATAAGGGATGTAAACTATAATCGAGTGGCATTTTTTTGTATTTTGAACAGCGTTTTATCTAAACTATTAGGGATGTAAACGAGGCTTTTAAGAGCCATCAGATAGCGCAGGATATAAGTTTTATATGAACTATTAGGGATGTAAAGAAATGTTCCATATCTGCCAGAGTAGAAGTATTCCTCTTGTTTTATCTGAACTATTAGGGATGTAAAGCAGGCATTGCATAAACAGCTATAATATCGAGATCACGTTTTATCTGAACTATTAGGGATGGAAAGATTAGAGATAAAATATTTTTTAGTATACCCATATCATGTTTTATCTGAACTGTTAGGGATGTAAAGTTTAAAGACACGGGTGTGTTGGGGTAAACAACTTCGGTTTTATCTGAACTATTAGGGATGTAAACTGTTAATGATAAAATAAAATCATCAAATGACACTAAAAATTCCCCACTTGCCACTTAAAAATAAGCCTTCTGTAGTGTAGAATAGAAAGTATGGAAAAACTCCAGAAGGAGAAGATAACAAGAAAATGTTGGGGGTTGAAATGCACACAACAATCTACACACTTTTCAAACGGGGATACAACAAAAGTCAAATAGCAAGATTGTTAGACATGGATAGAAATGTTAATGATAAAATAAAAATGTACTGAAAGTGGAATATAAGGATGTACAAAATTGTACATTGATATGATATCCTTTCTCATAGTGAGGAGGGATATCAAATGCAGAACTTAACAGCACATTTAAACATGATAAAGGCGATGAAAATGAAACCTAACTTTTCAGAACTTGCAAGAATATATGGGATGGATAGAAGAACAGTTAAAAAATATTATGAAGGTTATGAAGGAAAACCTAAGAATAGGAACAAACCAAGTAAATTGGACAAATACTATGATAATATAAAATCAAAGCTTGGTATCAAAGAAGTTGCAGTCAAAGCTGTTTATGAGTATTTAAAATCAAAAGATGAGACAATAGGAACATACTCTAACTTTAATAAGTATATAAAAAAGGGTTAAAACCCAAAAAAAGGAAATAAAAAATTACTAATGTGCTAAACAAAATCATAAAATTATGATACCTCAAAAAAATAAATAATATAGAGTGAGGAAAGTTGTAGTAGTAATTTCCTCACCCCTTTGCTTTAAATGGAATTGCCTTGTTCATTTAAGATTTCAAATAAACCATAACCTAATCGTGTTTTTGCGCCTATGCCATAAAAGCTTAAAGAGGTTTTTACGATGTTTCTAAGAATCCCAAAATTATCTTTTTCTAATAATTCGATTAGCTCAAAATATATGCTTTCTGTCTCAAAAGATTTTTTTAACTTCTCAGAACGATGTTGGTCATAAAATACAATAAATTTAAATTCAACTCCTGGTTTTACTACTAAGAAGTTAACAGGTTGTGGATTATACCAGTCCCCAGCTGGGTTTGTTTTGGGGTTACTATAATAGTCAGGGTAATGAGAATTTATTATGTCTAATTCAAATATATTGGTTAATTCCGATAAATTTTGAGGATATGCATCTAAAAATGTGAATAACCCTTCAAAATTCTTTGTCCCAAATATAAGTTTATATAGTAAAATTCTTTTATCAATATCGCTAAGATCTAGTAGTTTATAGTTTTCAAAATAAATGTCTTCATTATATAAGTTTTGGAAAACATATTTTGCTACTTCATCAATTTCGTCTTGACAAATTTCTTTTTGAGATTCTTTTTTATTAAGATTATCTAATATTAACAAAACTATTTCTCGAAATGCAGCAGCCCTACATCCGCCTTTGACAGCAGAAGATGGTATATAGGGAATTCCCCAAATATAATCAAGAGTTAAGGATGTTTCGAAAACATGCTCAGATCCCAAACCTACAACCAGTCTAGATATATTTTTAAAATTAATGTCAATAACCTTTAAAAAGTGATTAGCAAGCAAGTGCTCTTCAATACTTTTCAATTTGTAATTTATTTGGTTTTGAATAAGAGATAATTTTTCTTTTGCTTTGGAATTTAAAATTGATTGTAAGTACTCTTTTTTGTTTTTTTGATTTATAAGATCAAGATTTTTATTTTTGCATATCTCAAAAGAAATACCTTTTGAAAAAGCAAGTGAAAAATTATCATATTCTGCAATTGCTAAATTAGCCCGCAAATTTTTTTGTAGATTATTTTTCGGACTCTTATCCTTCAGTTGTTTTTTCATCTTTTATTTCCACCTCAACAATTCTTTTTAACCAATCAGCAAGTTTAAGAACTTCATACGTTTTAAAAAGAAGTTCTTCATAATCCATGTTAATTAAATATTTGATTAAATCACGATTTTGCAACTTATTTAAAAACCAGTTGTTTATTGTATTATAAACATCTTCGTTTGTCTTTTTGTAAAATGCCATGGTAGCCAAAAGACCATTATTAGTTATCATAGCTGGAAGCCTTCTTATATCAGATTTAAATTTTAGAAGTTCATCTTTATCTTTTAATTTTCTTTTATAACTTGAAATTTCATTGAAACAAAACTGAGCTATTTCTTGTTCTATGCTTTTTATACTCATTTTAGCTCTCTACCTCCTGCATATTTTCGAAGTTCGAAAACAATATTGAAGTAGCTTTTACCTTGACAAAACCTCTTCCAAGAGTTGAATCTGCACCAAGTTGAAGAAGTCCCGTATTCAGGAGTTTTTCAAGTTGTTTAATAACATCTTTAGAAGATAAATACCTGTCCTCTCTTTTATTAGCTTCATTTTCACTTTTTTCTCCAGCTGCTTCTTTTAATATATTTAACTTTTCGGTAGAAACTAAATCCCCCAATTTTTCCCAATCAACAGATGATGATTTCAATTTGTTGTATAAATCATTATCAATACCGAAAAACGGGTCAGTTGTAAAAACAAATCCGTAAAAAATACTCTCTGAAGGCAAAAGTTCTTCGGTAAACAGTGCTTTATCGTCAACAACACCTGTTGTTTGGTCTATTCTTATTCGAGTTCTAATTTCAACAGCATATTTAACAAAAACTGAAAAAATATCATCTGAAACTATTGCTAATCTCTTTTCAAGTTCTTCTGTAAGTATATTTGTTGGAAGGATATCTTTAAAAAAGTTAATAATTACAGTATCACTTTTAACTTCTGATGAGAATTCAAATTCTTCCAGTATTACTTTTTCTGAAGAATTCTTTATATAGGCACTACTGTCAAGCAACACCACTTTGTTTTGAGATATAGGAGTTTCTATATAATTAGTCCAGTTAATTATTGCATTTAACATATCATGATTATTACACAAAATACCTGCACCTTCTATTTCTTGGATAAATCTTTTTATGACAAATGGACAAGTTATCCAAGCAAAGATGCCCTTTGCTGAACGCACAGGGTAAAAAAGTATTTTTGCATCAGTAAAACTTATACAAGATGAAACTAAATTGTCAGGTGATTCATCTGCTTCAGAACCAAAAATATACAAAAGTTTTGTTCTACTCCATCCGCTTCTCAAAGCCCTATCTCTGGCAACACCTTTGATACTGCTTGACCAGATAACAGGGAAATCTGTGTGTTTTTCTCTTTGAATTGGCAGGTCAACGTATGATATACTCTGTCCAGAACCCATATGTAGAGGAGTCTCACAATAATATGTGGTCAAGATTACATCTTTAAACATTTTATCACTCCTTTTAATTTTATTCTCTATTTAGTCTAAATAATATCAATTATTCCACAACTCATTAACGTATTAATAAAAGTATCTATAGCACTCCAATTATTTGTTGAACATTTTATTTTGTTTTGTTGGATTTTCAAGTTTATTTCCATGTTATTTGGTAAAAAATCAGACTTCATTACTATAAACAAACATTCGACGCTGTTTAAAGAATTTAATAATATTTTGAACCACAAAGGTGATGCCCGTCTACTATTAGTATTTTTTTTATTGTCATACGCGTTTACAAAATAATTGCTTTCCCCAACTCTAAAAGGCAAAGGCAAACCAAACACAGCCCTTTCAATTATTATTCCATTATTTGCTGCAAACGAAGGATTCCTAATTGCAAAAATTAAATTTTCATAATCAGGCAGATAATAGCTTCTAAAGCCCATAAGTAAACAGCCCATAAATGACAATGCTTTTAAAGGGTTGTCCAACTGAAAATCTGATGTTTCTAAATTCGGTATATATTTATTGCATTTCTTGTTTTCGTATATTTTAGTAACCCATTTTTTATAGGAATTTTCTAAATTGTCTTTTTTCAGATAATATATTTCAACACTATTGTTAAACAAACAAGGAATGCACTCCCTTTCTTTTGAAAACAAAGTACTTTTTATCACATTAAGATTATTATTCAACCAATCTTTTAATGAAGGTTGAGGAGTAAACTTGAGAAAATCAAATACTGAATCAACACCCTCTATTTTAGTAATTTTTACAGATCCAAAGCCTCTTCTGGATCTTACACCAAAATTACCAAGGTTTACAGCAAGCCACACACTGCAAAAGAACTTTTTTATATCATCTTCTGTTGCTAAAGGTGAAAAACGAAAGATTAACTTAAACTGTTTACCAATTGGGAAAAAAGAATCTTTTCGACCTGTTCTTTCCAAAAAATTGCTCAGATAAATAAAACCCTTTTTCAACTCAGCTTGGGCTGTCTGTGTGTTCTGATAAAAATTTATGTTAGAAAATTTTTCAACCACTATTATCTGCACAAGTCCTTTTCTGGCATTATTTCCTCCAAAACCAAATATTCTTTTTTCATCTTCTAAATTTCCTCCTCCAATTCGAAACCAATACCTAAAAAGTCCGTTGAAAGACTGACTTCTTAACTCTAATTTATTTGGTTCACTCCCACCCATAAAAAGAGGAGTGACAACTTCACAGTGAAAGATGTATTCCCTCATTTTTTCATTTTCTCCTTTCTAATTAGCACAAGATTTGAACCAATAAAGCTATTTTTTGACAAAGATGAAGTATTTTCTGATGAAATTTCAATATCTTTTTCAGCAACTGCCCAGATTACTGTACCAGCTGGAATTGCTTTTGAGAAAAATCTTGTACTTTTTGATGAATATAGTGTTACATTGAGACAACTGTTCATTGTCATGCTTATAGTTCTAAAGCCACATCTATTGAGAAAATCTGGCAAAAAGTTATCAAATACCCCCTGCGTAAGAAATAAAATTTGAACTTTTTCGCCTTTTTCAATTTTTATAATTTTTTCAGGAAATATTGATAAACTATTATTTTCAAACTTTAAAAATCCAACAAAAGTATTTTCAATTTCAAGAAGCTCTTTTATTTCATCAAAAAACGAAACTTCTTCAATCTCATAAAATACTGTTTTTGACTCACCGCCAACTTTTAGCACACGTGGTTGTTTTTCAAAGATAGCTTTTATTTGGTCATGTCCTAAATTAGCTTTTTTGAGATTTTCATCTTCAAGATTAAATTCCACCCACACAACAAACGAGAACTCTTCTGCAGGCTCAATTTTGAGTTTTTTAAAAGATACTCTAAAAACACCATTTTCTTTTTCAACAGTTCCCTGTTTATAATTTATTTTTATACCAATTCTCTCATCGTTTTGACATATCTCATCAAGCTTGATAATGTTTCTTTTATTTTCAATGTCATTATGCGTATCTGAAAGTTTATTTTCTAACGAACCGTCTAACCAATGGTTTAAATATTTTATTGAAATAAATCCAGTAAAAGGTTCAATTTCAGTTTCATCTTTAGTGTAAACACAAAATGTAGAGATTGTATTTGGCTTATTAGTATTTTGAGGAGAAAATAATTTCAAAGCTTGATTTTCCAACGGATTTAATATGCAGAAAAAATTAGAGTTATCTTCTTTTCTTGCAGTGTATATATTCGAAGGTATAGAAAAAAATATGGTTTCCTCATTTGATGTTACTGTAAGCCTTTTTATAAAAGGACCATATATATATTTTATCGCTTTTGAAGAGTCTATCTTGAAAAAAGTTGTAATTTTTTTTGATATTGCTCCAGCAATGGTATGCGAAAGCGGGGGAAAGATTGAGCTTGAATCATCTCCCCTGTTAAAAGGTTTTCCACTTCCAAAAAACAAGACATCAAATGGTTTGAGTTCAAATTTTAACATCATTTTTTGAACCACCTCAAACACAGATATTAAGCCTTTATTGATTTTACAAATTGAGATCACCTTTGCCTGCTAAAAACTTTGCTAAAGAAAAAAGATAGCCAAACATTAAGATGTTTTGTGTTTTGAATATTTCACAATCTTCAAAAATTTTTCCTTTTTCAGTTATATATTCTCTAAAATAATAAATTATATCTTCTATCTTTAACACAGATTCTTTCTCTCCATATTTTTTCTTTCTTTTCCACAACCTTTTTATTTCCAGCTCTAAAATATCTACTATTTTTCGTGAAACATATTCTTGTTCTGTGTCTAATAAATGATTCATAACCTCAACAATTTGGTTACAAAATACTTTGGAAATTGAACCATTTTGTAGGTCATATACAATTTTATTTACAAATTCAACAAAATTCCATTTGCCACCACATTCCCTAATTTCGCCAGAGTGGGTTATAAGCTGAACATAAAAAGCGTTTCTGCCAAGTTTATTTTTTGCCTTTTTCTCTGCACTTCTTACTGCTTTTAAAGCAAGCGATAAAGGATATTTATGATGAGCTATAACAATTCCTGCACTCATTGTAGCCCGAGAATTTACTGTTTTTTTGTATTGTTCTTGAAGTTCGTATGCACAATTTAAAACAGTATTTACAGGAAGCAAGGCTAAAACGTCATCGCCACCTGCATATATCAATTTTCCAAAATATTTTTCTTCAACGATTTTTCTAACGTCATGCAGGGCAAAATCGCACAATCTGCTGCTTAATATTTGATGGTATGTAGGTGTAACAGGATGTGTTTTGCTAAAGAGATTTTTAAGTTTCTCTTTTTCTGTATCATTAGAATTTTTCAACAATTCATCATATACCTTAGGGTGAATAGTTTCGCCAATTGTGGGAAATTTAATTTCATCACTTTCACTTTTTCCAAATCCTCTAATCCATTTGCCCATATGGTCGCCATCCATTTGCAAAATTGCTAAGTATCTTGAAAAATTTAAGTTTGCACTTTTCAAAAAACTTCTCATATTCTCAAGATCGCTTTCATCAATATTTTCAATTCCAAATTCATTCTTAATATACTCTTTTGAGTAACTTTCTTCCATAAGCCACTGACCGTCGATAGAACAAAAATATTGGTGTTTATCACCAGAAATTCTTTTCAAAGCAGGTACTGTTTCAGATAAAGAAAGCTTTTTGCCACTTTCTTCAATTGACTTTTGGAATTCATTATATTTTTCTAAAAATTCTTCAATAAATTTTTGATTACTTTTTAAAAGCTCTACCTTGACTGGTATAGAAGCAATTTCTGAAGTAGATGGGAATGACAAAATTTGAAAGCCAAATTCTTTTCCTATCAGTTTTGGGAAAAGTCTTTTAAATAAACATACTCCACAGAGCCTTTCATTTTGTTTAAAAAGACCAGGTTTTTTTTCTCTTAGTTTGTGCCAATATAGTTTATCTTTTTCTTCATCCTTAGCTAAAAAAACTATTTCATTTTCGCCACACAAATGGCATTTTTCTCTATTATAATAGGGTATGAATTGAATGTCTCGAATACTTTTTCGAGCACCTAAAAGTTTTTCTAAAAGATCAAGTAATAATGGATAAGCCCTGCCTATGCCAGCATTAGATGGATTAATCTCTTCCTCATTTTTAAAACCTTGGTTTAATCTAATTATTTCCTCTATTAAATTCCGAATTTCACTTTCTTTAAATAAAATTTTATGATCATGAAATACGCCTTCACTTGTTAGTCCACCAGGAATCGTACCACTATTTTGTGAATTGCATTTATTAGTAGTCCAGGGCAATATTGCATAGTAAATTTGGAAATATGACGTCAATTGAGATTCAATTTCATTCTGAAGAAAAGGATTTGTTTCCCATTCTTCTAAATATTGTTCTTTAATAATATTTACAATTTCCTTAGCAAAATTTTTAAGTACATTTTCGATAGCTCTTTTGCATTCTTCAACAATTGTGTTTTTGCTATTAGGAATAATAGCTAAAAATCGATTCGGAATATTTGCAATTAACAGTTTCTCATTCTCTTCATTCTCTGGATTGCAGCACTTTTCTTTAATAGGCTTAATAAACTTTTCAACAAAGGCTTTTTCATCTATTGCATAGGAAGAAGTTTTATAAATCCATCTTTCAATTAAAGGTTGCCCTCTCAAATTAGGATAGATTACAACATCAGGTCCAAGCTTATCTATCAGAGGCTCTAAACACTTATATGTAAGATAAGAAAGGATATAACTTCCTGCCCATAAATCCTGAGTTTTACGTGCTGTTGCAATAAAGCCTTGAACAGGTCCAATAGTGAAAAGTAAAAATGCTGGAATGCTACCTTCTAAATTTCCTGATGAAACTTTGTCAACATCTGTAATGGCTGTTGTAATTGCACTTGTTTGAACTAAGTGATTGTAAATTGAATGTGAAGGTATTCTACTATCTGCTGGATGGATATTTACCCATTTGAATAAATCGGGAACATACTGCCAGAGAAGTAAAAAGGCTAATTTTGCTTTTTCCTCATCATTACAAGTTACTTCAGAGCAAACATTTCCCAATAATTTGAAAAATTCTTCAAGTTCTTGATGCTTATTTTCAAAATCTTTACAAATCACATTTTCTTCAAGTTTTTCTATATAAATATCTCGAAAACAAATATCTTTATGGTCTCTAATTTTTTCTGTTTTACTTTTAAGTTTTTCACTTAATACTTCATTCATCGGGTAAGAAATTCTGTCTGCAATTTTAATGATTGGTAATAATTCCTCTATGCATTCTCCAGGAAGAATGTAATTGAGAAATTTTTCTGCTACTATTTCGTGGACTGCTTTGTGATTTTTATTTTTCGGGCACACAAAGTTATCTACATTGAGCTGAGTTTTAGTGTTTGGTTGGTTATTGTCAAAGCTAAGTATCCATTGCTTATCGAGAGGATCATGCAAGAAGGCTTTCAGTTTTAATTTCCATATGCTCATTTTGATCACCTTTCAAGCTTTAAATAAATTTCAACATGTTTGGACAGACAAAGAAAGATTTTGTATAATTATATCATATATGTGAAATAAATCAACAGAAATTATTTTACATAAAAGGGAGGATTAAGAATGAAGTTAATATATCAGTTAGATCGTTTGGATACTAATAATGCTTGAGGCGCTCAGACATTTTGCTACATTTACAAATTTAAGACACTGGGTAGATAAAGAAAAAAGACTAAAATTTTTCATCACAATCTGTGACCCTGTTTTACCTGGAAGTGAAAATACCTATCAAGTGTATATTGAAGAGCAGAGGTTTAATGTTTTTTTTGAGTCTCCTATAAAAAGGTGGGAGTTTGAAAACATAAAAAGTGGGAAGTTTGAAGACATGAAAAAGATGTTATTTGATAAACAGACCAATGAACTTCTGGTAGCTGTTTTAGAAAGATTTCTACTGACATTTAGTGCTATAAAAAACAATATACCTCTTTATCTATATTGATATTTATATACTATTATTGATGAACCAGATGAAATTCAGAAGTTGCTGGATAAGATAATTGAATACTTGCATGTTGAAATAGCCAAAAACTACAAAAATTCGCCGAAATTAGACAAAAATAGATGGATTAAAATAATAAATACTCTTGGATTTTATTTGGGGATAATTGGTGTGATAAATTATGCAAACATTTTAAAATATGAAAAACAAAAAGGTGTTAAAAAGGATGATATAAAGAATATGATGAAGGATATGTATAGAAAATTTGGTCTTACTAATAACATTGATATTTTGTGTGTTGAATTAGATAAACTTAGTTCTCCAATCAAAAAAGTAGCCTTAGATATCTTGAAGAACAATGTTAGGAACTATCTTAAAAAAGAAAAAAAAGATCGAATGCAACGTAACTTTTTTGCATACTGTGGACTTGAAAAGAATTTTGTTATTGTAAATGTAGAAAATGAAGAAACTTATATAAGATACACCGATGATTTGCCCGAATTAAGAGAAATGGTGAAAGAGATGCTTCTTAAACGAATATAAAAAAGTGGCGCATATGTTAACTCTAAAGCTATGTTACATCCTGCTTTCCTGCCCTTGCAATGTCTAACTTTTTTGTGTTTTAATTTTCTTATCTAATTTTAGCAACATTTTAATAAACATTAGCGTTATTAAATATAAAAAACAGCATACCACTTTTAATAGCAATATTGCATAGGTAATGGCAATATGATATTATTATATGGTAATTGATGTAGCAAAAGTTGCAGATAGTACAGAAAGACGAATTTTGTCGAAAAATGAAAGAAAGTATCGAAAATAAAAAAGAGAGAGGTGTTACAATAGGGATGTTGGAACTTTTAATCATGATTGGTGTTTTGGTACTTGCAGTTTATCTTTTTTTAAAGCTCATAGGTCTTCGCGTCATTCCAAATGACAAAGTGGGTATTGTCGAAAAATGGTGGTCTTTCAAAGGTTCACTGGACGAGCAGATTATAGCGCTGCATGGGGAGGCAGGCTTTCAGCCAGAGGTTTTAAGAGGTGGTATACATTTTAGAACACCTCTTATGTACAAAGTCCATATCGTACCACTTGTTACAATTCCACAGGGTCAGATTGGCTATGTGTTTGCAAGAGATGGGAAACCGCTTGATCCAACCCAAACACTTGGCAAAGTTATTCCGGAGTGCAATAATTTTCAAGATGTACGTGCTTTTTTAGAAAATGGAGGGCAAAGAGGTCCTCAAAGGGCAATACTGAGAGAAGGAACATATGCATTTAACCTTGCTCAGTTTATAGTCATTACAGAGGACAAAATTTATTATCTCCCAATGGGCAACAAAGAGGAAAAAGAGATGATAGAGAAGATGGTCCAGACTCTAAAATCGCGAAACGCTTTCAGACCCATTGTAATAACAGAGGACAAGGTTGGGATTGTAACTGTACACGACGGACCATCACTTCCAAGTGGTGATATTGTTGCACCAACTGTTGGCGATGACCCATCTGACCCTGAGACTTATCACAACAACTTCCAAGACCCCGAAAAGTTTTTAAAAGCAGGTGGATTTCGTGGAAGACAGCTTCAGGTGCTTGTTGAAGGGACATACTTTATAAACCGTCTGTTTGCAACAGTTGAGCTGATTGACAAAACGGTCATTGAAGTTGGATATGTTGGAGTTGTTGTATCTTATGTTGGGCCAAAAGGGCAGGATACATCAGGTGAGGACTACAAACATGGTGAGCTTGTTGAAAAAGGATACAGAGGCGTTTGGAAAGATCCTCTAATGCCGGGCAAATACGCTTTTAACACATATGCTGGAAAAATTGTCAAAGTACCAACGACAAATATAATATTAAAATGGATAAGCAACCAGACAGGCACGCACCGCTATGACGAAAACCTCAAAGAAGTAAGTTTAATTACAAAAGATGCGTTTGAACCGTCGCTACCATTGGCAGTTGTTCTTCACATAGACTACAGGAAAGCTCCTTTGGTTGTCCAGAGATTTGGAGATTTGAAGATGCTTGTTGAGCAGACTCTTGACCCGATGGTATCTGCATACTTTAAAAATATTGGGCAGAAAAAGACTCTCATTGAGCTTATTCAGCAAAGGGATGAAATTCAAAAGATAGCATCAGCTGAAATGAAAGAGAGATTTGCTCATTACAACTTGGAACTTGAAGAGGTTTTAATTGGAACGCCAATGTCATCTCCAAACGACAACAAGATAGACGCAATTTTAGAGCAGCTTCGCGACAGGCAAATTGCCCTTGAGCAGATAGAAACATATTCGCGCCAGCAAAAAGCAGCAGAAAAAGAAAGAGAGCTCAGAGAGGCAGAAGCTCGGGCTGCCCAGCAAAAACTTTTGACAGAGTCTGAGATAAACATCCAGATTCAGACAAACCAAGGAAAGGCGGAATATCAGAGGTCACTTCAAGAAGCTCAGAAGATAAAAGCATTGGCTGAGGCAGAAGCAGAGAAAGAAGCGCGAATTGGTATTGGCCGGGCAATTGCCATAGAAGAGCAGGTAAAGGCATACGGCGGACCGCAATATCAAGTTCTGCAGGATGTCATGGGCAAGTTTACTCAGGCTTTGGAGAAAACTGGCATCGACATTGTTCCTGAAACAGTTGTTGCAATGGGTGAGAAGGCTTCTTCTGCATCTTTCAATGCGTTTGAAATGCTACTGACTTTGCTTTTGACAAAAGAACTTGGTATTGAATTCAAGGTAAAAGAGACAGAGGATGAGAATGTCAAAAAGATAAAGCAGGAGATACTAAATTCAATACTTCTTGCAAAGGAAAGTGATAAGAAGGAAGAAATCAAAGAGAATTCACAGAATTTACAACAGGAAAATAATGTATCTTAAGCTGTAAGATTTTAAATATTATATCCCTAAAAAGTGCGGCTCTGGGGAAGAAATGTTTCAAAATATGCCAGAGCCGCTTTGCTTTTCAGAAAAAGACACTACAAAATTTGAGTTTTGTATGCTAAAATAATTTCATAAAAATTGCAAACGTTTGCCCAAAATAAGCTATGGGTATAAATTAATTAGAACAAATTGAAAAAGGGGAGAAACAAGAAAGATGTCAGTTTTAGAAAAACTTGTTGAGATTCTGAATAATAAAGCAAAAGAGTGGGATGGAAAAAACGATTTCAGAGTACCAAAACTTTGGGATAGTTTCGGCTATGATGGGTTTGAGAAAAAAGAAAACAATGATGGCACAATCTCAGTAAACCCGTATAAGTTTGTTGCACAGGCGATAGAAAAAGCAATTTTGCCTTGTATGAAAAATAATACTGATTACCTTCAACCACTTTCAAAAATACTTTCTAAAGGCAATAGACCTTCAGAAAAAAGTTATAACAGCTGGATTGAAAAGAGCAGTGTATATGGTATGCAAATTCGTACATTTTCAGCCTGGGATCATGACTTATCAAAAGAACTTGAACTTGAAAATAGCTTCGGTCTAAAAGATACAGGTACATTTGTTAAAACAATTGCATTGCTGCCTCATATAAAGAGAATGGGTTTTGATGCCATTTACGCTCTTCCAATTAACAAAAACAGCACAAGGTATAAAAAAGGTGAGATGGGTTCGCCTTATGCAGTCAAGAACTTTTTTGAACTTGACCCAGTGCTTTTTGACCCTATGGCAGATAAGCTTTCAATAGATGAACAATTTAAAGCTTTGATTGAAGCGTGCCATATTCTTGACATAAGATTTATAATTGATATTATTCCACGCACATCTGCAAGGGACTCTGATTTTATACTGGAACATCCTGATTGGTTTTACTGGATTAAAATAGATGATTTAGAAGAATACGGTCCACCAAAGCTGACTTTGATAAAAGAGTTTACAAAGGCAAATGAAGAAAATATTGAGCTTATATACAAGGATCCGGCTGTGCAAAAGCACATTAAAAAGTTTGTACCATCACCTGACAGGTTCGCACCGCAAAAGTGGCAGAGTATAAAAGATAGGTGCGAAAAAGACAAAAACCTTGACTTTTTCGAGCTAATTGAAAAAGAGATTGGGATAACTACTGCACCAGCTTTTTCAGACTGTCTGAATGACCCGCAGCCGCCTTGGACAGATGTGACGTATTTGAGACTGTATCTTGACAATCCTATGCAGTCTGCAAAGTATGTAGATGAAAGCCAGCCACCGTATATTCTTTTTGATATTATAAGAGGAAATATCTTCAAAGGCAAAAAGCCAAACAAAGAGCTTTGGGAAAAAATTGCAAGCATCATTGTACATTACCAGAAGAACTTTGGCATAGATGGTGCGAGGATTGACATGGGTCACGCTCTTCCAAAAGAGCTGGAAGATATGATAATCTCAAATGCCAGAAAAGAAGACCCCGAATTTTGCTTTATTGCAGAAGAACTTTCAATGGATGCAGATAGGAAAGCGAAAGAGTCGGGGTATAACATGATAATTGGTGATCTTTGGGCAAGAGAACCACGATACTATCAAGGAACACTGAAAAAGGTTTTGGATATACTTTTGCAGCTTGAAGTTCCTGTTTTTGCGGCATGTGAAATCCCAGACAGTCCGCGTGCGGCTTCAAGGCTTGGAAAAAGAGAATTTTCACGGTTTGCAACAGTTTTAAATTTCTTTTTGCCAAACAGCGTGCCTTTTGTCACGTGCGGGCAGGAAGTTTATGAAGTTCAGCCAATGAACTTAGGTCTTGACCCACAACCAGATGGCAAGTTCATGCTTTCTAAATCAGATCCTCTTTATGGTAAGCTTGCGTTTTTTGATAAATACGCTCTTCACTGGACAAACGAAGATGCAGATGAAATGATAGATTTAATTGAAGAAGTAGCTAAGATAAGAAAAGAATATCTGGACTTTATGAGTAAAGAAAACTTTTTCAAGATTCCTCACAACAGCAAATTTGTTTTGCCATTTGGATACAAACTTTTTACTGAACATGAGAAGCAGTACCTGATTGTAGTTGCAAATGCTGATATTTTACGAAAAAGAAAAATAAGGTTGGATTTGATGAAAGCAGGTTTATTTGATGTGGGGAAAGGAAGACAAATTGAGTGTATCTACTCTCTGAAAGGAGATAAAAGTAATGCTTACGATTTTCCACATGTTACAGTTGATATGGAAACTCTTGATATAAAAATTTTGAAGGTAAAATAAAAAGTTGGCACTTTCCTTACACAGGCAAAGAGGTAAAATAAAAAATATAAATTTGATGTGCAAGGAGATGAATTTTCAAAAGATGAAAAAGATTTATTATTGTTTTCCTGGTGGCAGGTTCAAAGCACTGACAATGAGCTATGACGATGGCAAAAAGCAGGATATAAAACTTGTTGAAATTTTAAACAAGTATAGAATTAAAGGGACATTTAATTTAAACGCTGGACTTTTGGGCCAAAGTGATAGAATTTCAAAAGAAGATGTAAAAAAGCTTTATGAAGGTCATGAAATTGCATCGCATACTTACAATCATCCAACAATTGCAAGGTGTCCTCATGACCAAGTAGTTCAGCAGATAATTGAGGACAGAAAGATTTTAGAAGACATCGTTGGATATCCAGTAAGAGGGCTTGCCTATCCAAATGGATCTTATACACCTGAGATAA
The DNA here is from genome assembly GCF_017347585.1 of Caldicellulosiruptor diazotrophicus. Classification (NCBI taxonomy): domain Bacteria; kingdom Bacillati; phylum Bacillota; order Caldicellulosiruptorales; family Caldicellulosiruptoraceae; genus Caldicellulosiruptor; species Anaerocellum diazotrophicum. Next base: position 2,386,895 of record NZ_AP024480.1, on the reverse strand, counting down.
AAAAGCTTTTGCCATACTGTGGAATTGATTATGCAAGAATAGTTGGGGATAGTTTTGATTTTTCTCTTCCGTTTGATTTTTATGAATGGAAGGCAACCTGCCACCATAACCATAATCTTTTAAAACTTGCAGAGCAGTTTTTAAGCTTTTATAAGAGGCAATATCTGTATCTTTTTTATGTCTGGGGACACAGCTATGAGTTTGACAATGACAACAACTGGGATTTAATTGAAGAGTTTTGCAAAATGGTAGGTGACCAACCAGATATTTGGTATGCAACAAACATCGAGATTGTTGATTACATAAAGGCATTGCAAAATCTCAAGTTTTCAGCAAACGGCGACTTTGTATACAACCCATCTTCAATTGACGTCTGGATTTCTGTAGATGATAAGATTGTTAAGGTTGAAGGTGGGAAGATAACAAAGCTTTTATAAATAGATAAAAAGAACATTAGAGGGGCTTGGTAGAAAGTAATTTTTCCAAAACCCCTCTTTTTTTATTACCTTATAAAGTTAGTAAATACCTTTGCCTCTTTAGGAGGCTCCAAAATGCTGTCCTTTCCATTTTCAACAAGCTTCAAAAGCCAAGCCATGTTTTTGCCAAGCACTCTCATAATCTGAACACCTTCTTCATCCTGCAAAACTTCTTTTTCACTTTTCACAATATCATCTTATTATGTATGTGCAAATCAAACAAATTTAGACAAGAAGGCATATATTTTTTGTAAAAGGTGCTTGACAGGGTAGCTTTCATGTTCTATAATGAAATTAATCATAAATGAGCATAAATGATTAAATTCATTCATCAAAATGAGCATAAACGAAAGGTGAATAAAATGTTTGCTGAGGAAAGAAAAAGTAAAATTGCGCAGATGATAAAAAGTGGGCAAAGTGTTAAGGTTTCAGAGCTTGCAAAGCTGTTTGGTGTATCAGAGTCTACCATAAGAAGAGATTTGGCGGAGCTTGAGGCGCTGGGGATAATAAAAAGAACCCATGGTGGGGCGGTCAACAATTTCATTACCTCTTTCGAGCCTTCTTTTGCAGAAAAAGAGGACAAGTTTGCAAAAGAAAAAGAATATATAGGAAGACTTGCAGCAAACATGATTTGTGAAGGAGACACAGTTATTTTAGATTCAGGTACAACAACCCAGTATATTGCAAGAAATTTAACAGCAAGAAATGTTACTGTTATAACTAATTCAGTAAATATAGCTTATGAACTGTCAAACAATGACAATATTGAAGTTATTGTTACGGGTGGGGTTATAAGAACAAAGACAAAAGCTCTTGTTGGAGATATAACGCAAAGCATACTCAGGCAATTTAGGGTTGACAAAGCTTTTGTGGCAGCAAACGGAGTGTCGATAGAGTTTGGAGTGACAACGCCAAGCCATGTTGAGGCTGCTATAAAAAGAGCAATGATAGAAAATGCAAAAGAAGTTTTTTTGGTAGCTGATAGTTCAAAATTTGGCCAGGTTACTTTTTCACTCATATGTCCTGTAGAAAGACTTGATTATATTATAACTGATAAGATGGATGACAGACAGAGAGCTGAGTATGAAAAACTTGGTGTAAAGGTCATAACATAAAACTTTAAATTTCAAGGTGGGATCAAATTGATCTATACAGTCACACTAAATCCAGCAATAGATATGACAGTGTATATCGATGAGCTTCAAAAAGGGCAAGTAAACAGAAGTAGCCTTTGTATAATAGATGCAGGTGGAAAAGGCATAAATGTTTCAAAGGTTATAAAATCATTGGGCGGAAAATCAATTGCTCTTGGTTTTTTAGGAAATGACAATAAAGACTGGTTTTTGAAATACTTAAAAAACATGCAGATTGATTATGACTTTATTTTTGTAGATGGTCTTACACGAACAAATATCAAAATTGTTGAGACGGCACAAAAAGTTTATACTGACCTCAATCAAAATGGTTTTGAAGTGAAGAAGAAAGACATAAACCTTTTGTTTGATAAGATAGATAGAATTGCAAAAACTGATGACATCTTTGTGATCTCAGGAAGCCTTCCACCTGGTACAGATGAAGATGTGTATGTAGAGCTTATAAGAATGCTAAAACGAAAAGGTGCAAAGGTTATATATGATGCCGACGGAAAAGCGCTTGAGAGCGGTGTTTTAGAAAAGCCAGATGTTATAAAGCCTAATATCTACGAATTTAAGTGCCTTTTTGATGTCGAGGAAAATGATTTAGCTTCTATTGTAACTTCAGCAAAAAAACTTATAGAAAATGGGATAAAAAAGGTTTTGATTTCGATGGGGTCAAAGGGTGCAGTTTTTGTGACAGAAAACATGGAGTTGTTTGCAAATGCAGCTGAGGTTGAGGTAAAAAGCACAACAGGTGCTGGCGATTCAATGGTTGCAGCTATTTCTTATGGGCTTTCACAAAATATGGATGATGTATCTATTTTCAAACTTGCTTTAGCCTGTGCAGCGGCAAAAGTCTCAAAGGAAGGTGTAAAGGCGCCTGATAAAAAAGAGATTGAGAGGTTTTTCGAAAAAATTAAATTAGAAAAACTGGGGGAATTAAAATGGATATAAAAGCTTTGTTTTCACCTTTGGGGTACAGAGCTATCAGGCTCTGCTTAGGGAATAAAGATCTTTCCTTTGCACCTAGCTTTTTTGAAACTTATTAAAATGACAGTTGAAAATGCTCACAAAAAAGGAAAAGAAGTTGGTGTGTGAGGAGATAGTATCTGATGAAAATATTATGCCAATCTTGATTGGTCTTGGTGTTGATAAACTTAGCGTAAATTAAGCAAAGGTTTTAAATATTAAAAAGAAGGTAACAGAAACTGATTGCAATTATAGAAAAGAGTAGAGTAAAATGTGAATTTAAATTTAAAAATTAAGATAAAAAAGCAAGGCTGCTATAGACTTAATTTTTAAGCAGGTTTGCAACTGTCTGTAGCAGCCTTTTGATTTTTATAGAAAATTTTGCGATAATATTGAACATAACAAACACTATATTTTAAAATAACCACGTTTAGAATTAATTATTATGGTTGAAAATTTTATTTTGAAGTTTTAAAATTAAAGTTGATTTTTAAAAATTCCAAAGAAAATCAAAATCAATCTGACAAATTTTAACAACTCGCAAAATGGGTATTAATAAATTAGGAAAAGAAAATTAGTTATGAGGGATAAAATATGAGTTTAAAAAATTTTCCGAAAGACGAACTAATAAGTGTTATAATTCCCTGTTATAACGAAGCACAAAATATTGAACAAACCTTAAAAGAAATTTACAAATATTTTGACGAGTTTGTACCCAACTATGAAATAATTATTGTAGTTGAAAAAAGTACTGATAATACTCTGGAGGTAATAAACTCATCAAAGAACCAAAAAACAGTTGTATTAGAAAATGCAAAAAAGTTTGGAAAGGGATATAGTTTGAGAAAAGGTATATGTTTTTCAAAAGGGAAATACATACTTACTTGTGATGCTGACCTCCCTGTGGACATAAAAAAATATTTTTTTCCCATGTTAGAACTATTAAGGGAAGATGAAATGGTTGCTGCAGTTTTTGCTACTGCCTTGGCTATTAAAACATGCAGAAAAGAGAGAGGTTTTGTAAGAAGTTTTGTTTCGCTGATATTTTTTGTTTTGAGACAGTTGTTTTTACAGTTTCCTGTAAGTGATACACAATTAGGTTTTAAATTGTTTAGAGCAGATATAGCTAAAAAATGTTGTCAAAGAGTTAATGAGGATGGGTTTTTATTTGACTTAATATTAACGGATTTGATGTTAAATGCAGGATATCAAATTGAGGAAATAAATGTAAAAGTTGTAGAAAGAAAAATCAAATCTTCTGTTTCTATTAGTGAGATTATAAAAACTACTTGTAAGTTTTGCAAGTATATATTGTTTACACGTTCAAAATTGCTTAAAGAATGTACAAAAAAAGGTTATGATAAATGATAAAAATAAAAGCATAAAAGCATCAAGTATTTGAACTTTTTAGGTGGGGATAAAGTGAGTGAACGAAAAAAAGAAATTGTATATATTATTGTAGACTTGTTTATTGCTACTATACCATTTTTGTACATTATATACCTTTACAGGTTGGGAGTTACAGAATTAGAAAGTTTAAAAGAAGTTGTGTTTGCTAATTCACTTCTAAGTATGTTTTTTTATATTTCTAACATTGTTATGTTTTTCAAAATAGAATACAATATCAGCTTTTACGCAACTGTAAAAGTAATAAGTGTAATTTCATTAATTTTAGGAATTGTATTGTGTGTCTTATATCCATCCTATGGATGGGTAATATGTATGCTTTTATTAATGGACAGTTTTGTAGTTTTTCTCAGAGGAACTTTGCTGAGAGAGAGGAGTTACATAAAAGCGGCCTTGATTAACTTTCTATTGCACACAAGTAGATTTGGAATATTAGCATTATTTTCTTTAAATGGTCTTTTAACAAGATGGATTGTATCCAACATTGGTGGGTATTTGCTGGTATTGACAGTATATTTATCTCTGATAAAGCAGATTTTACAAAAAGAGAGCAAAAATAGAATTATATATATAAATATAGATGAAATCAAAAAAAGAGCCTATTATTTAGTTTTTGTAATGATAATTTTTGTAATTCAGAATATTGATCTTTTAGTATTAAGGGGAATGAACTTTTATAACTCGCTTGTTTTGACAAGGCCCTGGGGCTCAATTGCTTATGTTGTTACATTGTCGATTGGAAATCTTGTTTTAATTAATAAAAAAACATATCCCTATTGGATTTATTTGACTATAGCATGGGTTGGAATTTTTATTGGTTATATTTCTTTTGGGAGACAAATAAATTACTATCTTTTCAAAATTCCATATTCGATTGATTTAAATATATTACCACTTTTATTTTACCTTTTAATGGCTGTAATATTGTTTACAAATTATTTAAATTACATAAAAAGGAAGCATTTAATAGTTGAACCTTTGTTTTTATTCATATTAATTGGAATCTTAAAAAATAAAATCTTTCTAATGCATGAATTGAAATTTGAAATATTAATTTTAATTTTAACACTTTTGATAGTATTTCACGTATTTTCAGTTTTTTATACTCAACTTACAACTAATGAGAAAAATGTCAAATAAATAGTTAAATATTGTGAGGGAGAAAAATGAAGACTATTTTAGTATTAACGCAAAGAGATATATGCCACAAAAAAGCTGGCGGTGCAGAAAGATATTTGTTTAATGTGCTAAGAGTGTTGAGTGATCATTACAAAATTACTTGTCTGTGTCAAAATGATGGTACTCAAAAAAATTATGAGATTTATGATAATATAACGTTTATTCGATTTAAAACTAATTTAATTAGCCTAATTTTTAAAGCAATGTTCTATTACAAAAAGAATAAGGAAAACATTGATTTAGTAATTGACCATACAAACACGCATCAGTTTTTCACTTTTTTATATGTTGCAAAAAATAAGAGATTATTAATAGTTCACCAGCTTACACTTGAGATTTGGGAATATTATTTTCCAAAGTACATTGGTAAAGTGCTCAAATTACTTGAAAAACTTCTTTGGCGTTTATCATCTGGAATGGCAGTAACAGTTAGTCAGTCAACTAAGGAGGACCTAAAGAGGCTTGGTTTCAAAGAGGAATTTTTATGGGTTATAAAAAATTCAATAAGACACAAGTATACTTCACTTCCCCATACAGATAAAGAAGATTATCTTGTTAGTGTAGGAAGATTAGTGCCCTATAAAAGATTTGAGGATGCAATTTATTTAGCAAAGAGACTTAATAGAAAAATATTTATTATAGGAGAAGGACAAGAGAGATATAAAAGAAAATTAAAAAATTATGCAAAGAGAATTAAAGCAGATGTAATTTTCACTGGATATATTTCTGAAGAAAAAAAACAGGAAATAATAGAGAAAGCCCACATGCATATTTTCCCCTCTATTAGAGAAGGTTGGGGGCTTGTAATAAGCGAAGCAGCTAACTTAGGGACACCTTCCTTAGTATATCCTGTTCCTGGTTGTCTGGATGCAACAAATTATGGGAAGGCTGGTTTTGTAACAAAGGAAGTAGGAAGAGATTATTTATTGGAAAAGTTTTTGAGTATTGATAGGGAAGAATATGAAAAGATGAGAATTTGTGCATTTGAATTTGCTTTACATCTTAACTATAATAAACAATGTGAAGAATTTTTACAGGCAGTAGGAAGCATAATAGATAATACATAAAGGGCTGGAACAATTATGAAACTGGGAATTTTGATAACCACATATAATGATGAAGATATTATTGTAAGATGTTTAGATTCTATCTATAACCAACTTGATGAAATAGATTTTCCAATTTATGTTGTATGCGTTGATGATGGTTCAGATTCACCTCTTATATATCCTCATTTTGATATTCTTAGGACTGAGCACAGGGGAAGAAGCTATGCAAGGATTGAGGGAGTGAAAAAAATTTTAGCTGAAAGTTGCACCCATTTCTTATTTTTAGATAGCGATATGGTCCTTCCACCTGGCTTTCTCAAAAAGTTGAAGACAGTGATTGAAAGTTATGATAGTGATGGGTTCATTATCCCTGAAGTAGCTTTTAGTAGTTACAACAACTTTTGGACAAAAGTTAAGGTTTTTGAGAGAAACCTATATAGGGTAAATTATTGTAGAGAGAGTGGGAACATTGAGGCAGCCAGGTTATGGAAAGTGGCATCGTTTCCTGGTTTTATTGAAGGTTTGGAAGCTTTTGAAGAGATTCAGCCAACAATTATAGGTATTAAAAATGGTTTAAAGGTTATAAAAATCCAGGAGATTTTTATTTTTCATGATGAAAAGAAAGTAACCTTCAAAGACTTATTAAGAAAAAAGAGTACCTACTTTAGTTGTATGGTTGATTCAGAGAAATGTTCAAAATGGGATATAATAAAGAGGTATTATTTCTTTCGTCCCCATCTTTACCATAAAGAAAATTTGAAGAAATACGTAAGACATCCAATTTTAGCGATTGGAGTTGTGCTGATGTACCTTATATTGACAATGAATTTTTTGTGGATAAGCTTATCAAGAAATTTAAATAAAAAAAAGGATGATTAAAATATGAGAAAAAGAAGGAGAAATATTATATATAAAGTGAAGCGAAAAAAATTTTTTATAAAAACACTTTTAGTTTCTATAATAATTGGAAGCTTTATTTTATTAGGATGGCATACAGTTGTAAAGTCAAGCAGTTGGTTTAAATCTATCATTATCGAAAACATGGGCTATAACTATGGAAAAGATTCAAATAGTGTTCAACCTTATGCGCCTAAAAAAACACATCCTCGAGAAAGATAAGCTAAAATTTTTAGAAGCAAATGGACGAGGGATAAGATAAAATGAAACAAGAAGAGGTATTTCAAAAGCAAAGGAAATTAGCTAAAGCTATTTCATTGATTACTGTAGTAGCAATCATCCTAATAGATACAAAGAATATTTGGTTAAATAATGGCTTTATTATATTTAGCGATCTTGATTTTAGTGGAATTAACGATAAAAGATATATTGAGAGAATATGGGGGATTTTTAACCCACATTTTTCTTCAGCTAATTTCTTCAATCTATCTCGTTTATTTTTTATACTTCCTTTTTATATCCTAAATTTTTTGCTATCATCTTTTTATAACCAAGCGATGCTTAAATTGATAATTTTGTTTTGTTTATTAATATCTGGCATAGGTATGTTTTTATTATGTGAATACCTATTATTAAAAACTCTCAAAGGTTTTCCTGATTATGTGCATTATTTTGGCTTAATAATACCAGCTGTGTATTATGCTTTAAATCCATGGGTTATATTCCGAATTCAACATATTTTTCTATTGAGTGGGTATAGTATGTTCCCCCTTATAATAATGGAATTTCTGAAATTGTTTGAAATAAAAATTTTTAACTTTCAGAAGGAAGTTGAAGGATATCAACAAAAAAGAAGAATTCAGAAAAAATACATTCCTATAAGTGAGAAAATAGCTCTTGATGATTTTTTTAAAATAGTTTTGTACTCCATGATTGGTTCTGCAGCTATTCACTACTTTTTCTTTTACATCATCTTTCTTACCATATTGTTTATAGGTATTATACTAAGAATATGGAAATTAAATAAGTATTATAAAGCAGTGCTTTTGTTTTACATAAGAAAATACCTTATAATGATTATTTTAATGATAATTGGGAATATATATTGGTTTTTAACATATTCAATAGCAATATTATTTATCAATATTGAACCTCAAAATGTGAATGTGGTTGATACACTTCAATTATTTTCACGAAATAGTTCTGTACAGAATGTTCTTTATTTAATTTCCTACTGGCTTCCATTTTTTAACTTAGAAATGTTTTTAGACAAAATGTTTTGGATTGCTGGAGGAGTCTTCCTGCTTATAATTGCATACATAATATTTTATCGCTTTGGGTGGCATTTTTATGTAAGACTTTTTACCATAGTAACAAGTTTTATAATCTTACTTTCTTTAGGAACAAATGTTGACCCATTAGCTGATATATACGTTAAAGTAGTAATGAATGTTCCGATAATAGGTCATATCTTTAGAGATCCTAACAAACTAGTAGGTGTACTGGCTTGTTTTTTGGCTATAATTTTGGGTTTTGGCATAGACAGAATAGTATTTTTTTTGCTAAATGCAGGCTTTGGTAGAAAATTTGCAGTAGCTTTTGTTATTGTTATGCTGATTTGTTTCTATTTCTATCAAAGACCAATTAAGATTTTTTACATTGACAATTATTACAAGGGTGTACCGATTCCTAAGGAATATAAAGAAATAAGTCAATATTACTCAAAAGATGGTAAAATATTATGGATACCTTCTATGGACAATATGGTGCTTTCAAACGGCATTTCAGCTTATAGATGGAATATAAACAAGGAAATGCCTGGTTTAATGAAAGCGGTTGGAGATTTTCATGTATATGCATCTTCTAAAAATACAATATTTCAACATGAAAATAATGTAGGAACAATTTCCTATTTTTATTCTTATTTACAACATCTACTGGACAAAGGTGGAACTGACAAGATAGGCAGATTATTAGAGCTTACAGGTTTCAATCAAGTGGCTTATCACAAGGATGTTCAAGATCAAGAAGAAAGGCAAGGGTTTAATCTTTTTATTTTGGGAAAGCAAAAGGAAGTTAAGTTAAGAAAGAAGTTAGGATTTATTTATCTTTACGATGTAAAGAAGAATTCTGATGACGTTCAGGTGAACATATACAATACCAAAGGATTGAATCATTTTGTTCAGCTCTTTGACTTTGAAAATATATTGGGGGCGAAAGGATATAATATAATTTGGTCTCAGGGCAAAAGGGAAAAGTTTGATCTTGAGAAAGTAAATTTAGTAGTAGGTGATAATAGGATTGATATTTTTCAACATATTCTGCCTGAGAAATATATGATTTCACTGTTCGATAAAATAAACACAGGAAATCCATATGTAGGCTGGGCCAAGTCAATGTGCAAGGAGTCAGACTGGTTTTGGATTCACAAAGTGAACAGTTTAAATCGTCTGCCATGGGATTATGATTATGGTGAAGGATTTATATTCACGTATACACCTTATACAGTGGAACTTCCTACATATAAGTTAAATAAAAATGTTGGGGAGCTTATACTCAACTCTAATGATATTGTAAAAACAGATTTTTTTGAAATTGACAAAGAGGAGACTAATTTTAAACTTGAGATTACAAAAGATGTAATGGGCAATAGCATCTTAGCGGCGGAAGTTGCTCCAAAGAAATTTATTGGCAATGTTTTCTGGAAAATTGCAAGGTCAAAACTTATGTCAGTAAAACCTGGATATATAAGTCTTCGAGCAGTGGTTTCAGGTGTAAATGCTGGAAAAGTTCATTTCAAGCTTAAATTTTTCAATGAAAACATGAATGAATTGGGGGTAGTTTATGGGAGTGTTCCCGGAGAAGTAGCTGAGTTCAATAAAGCGCTTATAAATACCAATGCTGTTGTCCCCCCTGCAACAAAGTATATGAGAGTAGAGCTTTGGTTACTTGAAGATCAAAAAACACCGGTATATTTTTGGATACATGACTTTGAGTTGAGATATTTTTCAAGCATTTCATCTAATGAACTGAAAATAAAAGTTCCTTCATATATTAAAGGAAAGTACCACCTTTATGTTAGAGCTCTGGTAAATGAGAATGGAGGAGTGGTTAAAATAAATGATGCCAAAATAAATTTAAAAGGTGATGAGAACCAGTTTAAATGGTTGTATGTTGGTAAATATACCAGAGACACGATTGTTATAAGACCAGAGGAAGGCTTTGTACTGTTAAACCTTCTTTGTGTTTTACCTGATTGGTTTTATAAAAAAATTCAGAGTATGGACTTGAAGAGTAAACAAGCAATTGTATTGTTTAGTAATGAATTTGCATTAGAGGAAGGTTTTAAAATTAAAGGTTTAGAGAATTACTATGTTCATCCAAATTTTGTTGACAGTATGGTGGATGTAGTAGGTAGTGGGATTTATACCAAGAAAATAGATATACTGAGAAACGACAGTTATAGACTGTATTTTGTAGGAAACATTACTAGTAAAGTAGCAATAGTGTTGAAAGACAATGATAATAAAGTTGTAAAATTTGGGTATTTGAAATTTTTAAAATCGATTAATAATAATTTTAATGGCATAAGATTTTACGTTTCGAACAAACCTTATTCATATTTTTTAAGTATTGAAAAAGAAAAAAATCCAAAATGGAGTTCACAGTTATATGGTATTGACCTTGGTTTTCTGAAAAAAGGACAATATACCTTAGAGATAAAGCTTGAAAATGGAATAAAATCTTTAACAGCCCCTGAGGATATTCATGTTTTGCATCCCGAAGAGGTTAAGGTTAATTTAAAAGTAGATGATACTCTTTATATATTGATTTCAAACATTCTCCAAGAATCTGTGACAACTCAAAAAAAAGGAAATAAAATATTTAGCAGTAAGTATTCAGACATATATTCTGATAAGGTAAAATACTGGCTGATATATGGAACAAAACAAATAAAGTCAAAAAAGAACGAATTGTACTATGTAGACTTTGATATTGAAGCAAAAGGAATGGCTGAAGTTAGTGCCAAAATTTTATTTATGGACAAGAATAAAGTTCTTTACGATAGCCAATTTATTGACATATTTAATAATAGAGGACAAAGCATATTTTCACCTAAAAGAGATGGTTTTGTCCAGATAGTATTTTTTGTGCGTAGTAACGGCAAAGAAGATGGTGTGTTTGAATTAAAACAAATTAGGTTACTAGAGGTAAGCAAAATGAACAAATTTTCATCAGTAGTAATATTGCCATATAATGTAGATAATAGTAACAAATTGAATATATTAAAAGAAGCCTATAATCCTCTATGGACAAACAACAGTGAAAAAGCAAAACAAGTAAACATTTTCTTGAATGGTTTTTACACTCAAAGCAGCAAATACATATTTGGTCAAAAAATACAGATAGCTTATGTGTTTGGTTTATTATTGTCAATTGTATATATTGCAATGAATTTATGTGTATTATTAAGGAGGAGAAAATAAATGCACTGTTTAATATGTTAGTAATGACATTTAATAACATGTTATTTTTTTTAACAATCTATTACGACAAAAAAGAGATATATTGCATTAAATTTTTATCTAGGTTGTCGGATTGTAAAATAATATTAAAAAAGATATATTTACATTTTTATTGGAATTTTTTGCACTTACTTTATGTTGAACGGGTTCAATTTGGAGTTAAATTGTGATGCATTTTACAGTTAATTCTCTTGCTGTTATTGTAATCTTGTTTTCTGATTCGGCTAATTTAAACCAAGAAGCTTTACCAATAGAACTTATTTTGTTTTTGATAATTGGAATTATTTTAATTGTACATAGCAATTAAACATTTTCTTTCTGTTAAATCAAGGTCTCAAAATAATTTTAAGATGGGAATAAGATATGTTTTAGTAGAATAGATGCTGTAATAAACGTCCAAGTAGAGAATTTTCTTCAAAATCTAAAGGAGGAACATTAGGAAAGAAAAAGATCATTCGGATTATCCAAACAAAAAGAAAGAGTCTAATAATTATTTTGAGTGATTTATTTTTCCAGACATCAAAATCTTGCTTGGATTTTCTAACTTTAAAAATAGCATATATTAAAGGATATAAAATTACTACCACCCACAACGGGTGGTAGTAAAATGCAGCCAACAAATCTCCTTTTAACACAGCTAATAAAGCTCTTGTCATACCACAACCGGGGCAGGAGATTCCCCATATATTTCGAAACGGACACATTTCATTACTCCTTGTTTTAAAAAGTATTAGTTGTTGAAATAACTGAATCATTTTTGTGACTTTCAAATTCCCACACTTTATTTAGGCTTGCTTGGAGAATCATAGAGCTTATAATTCCAAGCCCCAAGATAGCAAGAATAAGGTTTATAACAGCATTATCTTCTGGAGGCAGACCAGCTTTCTGTTGACATTCAACAGCAATTTTGCTATATTTGTAAATCCAATAAAACCAATAAAGACCACATGTAATTATGCTAAATAAAAGTTCAAGGCCTGGGCTTATAGTTTTCTTTTCCAAATACTGTTGAGTTTCCTTAGAGATTGCATAAATCCAGTATAAGTAATAAATACCCAAAGTAATTATTGAAAATATCAACACACCCACAACAGATCTTTTTTTACCAGGCATAAAAATCCTCCTTTTAATCACAGTATGTAGTTATAAAGAATTATAGCATTTTTTCTTGTCGAAAAAGCGAAAAATATGTCAAATTTTAAGATTTAATTGAGAATAAAACAAAAAAAACGGAGCTGCTTTTTGAAAAAGTTATAGCAGCCCCTTTAATTTTCTGAAAACTTATAAACACAACCCTACATTTTCATTTCTGCTATTGGCAATCCTAGTTTTTTGAATATATTTTCCACATTCTTCTGCATCTTTTCAAAATCTTTTTCAGTCAGCTTTGTCATATCAGCACCTTTTGATATATCAATTTTGGGCACTTTTATGTTTGCATTCAAAGAATTTATAACACCTTTTATGTCAAACATAATCTTAAAATCATTGGAGTCTTTTAAGTAAAAGTATAATCTTTCACCTTTTAAGTTATTCTTATCGTCTATCATCATTCTGTACTGAAGAGTAAAAGGTGGAATCTGAGACTTTACTTCATCAATGGCATAAACAGCACTATTAACAGCTTGAGTATAGTTTTGGTTTACCTGATTTAAGATTTCGCCAATATCTAAATCCTCAGTGTTAAAATCTTCTCCATCAGGTAGCATCTGTGTCTGAATAATTGCTTTTGAATCTTCAAGTATTAGTTTTAAAACTTGAAGTATAAACTCTTTTGTTTTAGCGTCATTTGCTGCTTTTGTTAAAATCGCTTTTATAATTTCTAAGCTTGAGTTTTTGTTAAATTCAAAAATGACTTCGCTACAGCTCTGTTTTTTACCATCGCTGAAGACAACTTCCACTTTTTTGTCAGAAGACTTAACAGCAGCTGCAAGTTTTGGCAAAAGAATTGTGGTATAACTTGCTACTAGCTCTTGAAGCTGTTTATTAGTCCTTACATCAAACAATTTTGTGTATTTCTCAACATCAACTTGAATAGGCATGTTTTTGTTGTCATCGTTGAGTTTTACATACAAGGGTTTGGAATAAATTTGTGGGAAATTGTAAGCAGCCAATTCTTTGTTGACGTAAACAGAACCACTTAAGACTTGTTTGTTATCGTAATACAAACTTAGTACCATATTAGTTTCATAGTTGTAAACATCTGCTATAACCCTTGCTTTTATATACATTTTCTTTAAAAACTCTTCCAATTTCTTATCCTCTGCTGTTGCATTTTTGCCTGCGGAGAATCTAAAATCAATTCTTATTTCTTCATCAACCGTTTTTGCGTTTTGTGCCTGCAGGTAAGCAATTCCCGCCTTGAAAAGAAGCGTAGAATTTGTTTGAGAATATGCAACGGAAGAAATCACAAAACTTAAAGAAACTACAAATGTAATGAGCAGCTTTATTGCTCTCTTTAGTTTCAAAAAAATTACCCCCTCGTGTATTTTTAGGAATTAAATATATGTTAAGTATATCCAAAAAATCTTCTACTGTCAATAATTTTTTGAAATAACAGATAAATACGTCAAAGAATAAATACTAATCACTCAATTTTACTTTATCTACCATATAGATTTTGTATTGGCTTTTTACAAATTTCTTATTTTCCGAATAAATATATATAACAAGAGTTACTAAATCCAAAATTACTTCTAAAACTACCTTTATCACTAAATGAATTTTACACATTTTTTACAATTTAATCATACTTTCTTCATATTAATGGGGTATTATAAATAACGTAAATCACAAGCTATTTGAAAGGAGATGACAATTACAATGATGAGACATTTTTATAACGACTTTGATGGTCTTTGGGGACTTCATATGATAGGAGGTTTTATTGTGGGTATTTTATTTTTAATAGTATTAGTTGTTGTAATAATTTATGCTATTAACAAATTTAGTCAATTGTACATGCAAACAAAGAAAAATAATTTGCAATCTTTTTCACCAGAAGACGAAGCGCTTAAGATTTTAAATATAAGATTTGCAAATGGTGAGATAACTGAAGAGGAGTATGAAAGAAAAAAACGATTAATTCAGAGTAAACAGCTTTAAAAAATTTAAAGGCTGCCACCTGCTATTTTGACCAGTTCAATCCAAGGGCAAGTGGCAGCTTTGAAAAGTTTTTAATAATTATCAGCTCTTAGTTCGAAAAATGACTGTGGATGTTTGCAGGTTGGACATACCTTTGGAGCTTCTTTCCCAACATGCACATAGCCACAGTTTCTGCACTTCCAAACGACAACATCATCTTTTACAAATACCTTACCGTTTTCAACATTTTCAAGGAGTTTTCTATATCTTTCTTCATGTTTTTCTTCAACCTTTGCAACAAATTCAAAAGCAATTGCTATCTCTTCAAATCCTTCTTCTCTTGCAACTTTTGCAAACTCTTTGTACATCTCAGCCCATTCGTAATGTTCGCCTTCTGCAGCAGTTTTGAGGTTTTCTTGGGTGTTGCCAATTCCGTTTAAAAACTTGAAAAATAGCTTTGCGTGTTCCTTTTCATTTTCAGCTGTCTCTTCAAATATCGCAGCAATCTGTTCATATCCTTCTTTTCTTGCCTGTGATGCAAAATAAGTATACTTGTTTCTTGCCTGAGACTCACCAGCAAATGCCGCCCATAAGTTCTTTTCTGTCTGTGTTCCTTTCAAATCTTTCATTTCAAAACTCAACCTCCCAACAACTTAGTTATTTTTATTTTTACAATAAGGGCAGATGCCCTTATAGTAGACATAAATCTCATCAACAACAAATTCAGAAGAAAGAGAAGATTGAATAGAATCTGGTTTTACTGAGAAATCATAAATTTTGCCACAGCTTTTGCATTGAAAATGACCGTGCACTGATGTATCAGCATCAAAGCGTGCAATATTTTCTTCAATTGTAATTATCTGTGCAAGCCCTTTTTCTACAAATAAACTCAAAGTGTTGTACACAGACGTTTTTGAAAGTGTAGGAATCTCAGCAACCAAGCTACTGTAAATTTCATCTACTGTTGGATGAGTTTTGTTGTTCGACAAGTATTCATAAACCTTAAGCCTTATTAGCGATGGTTTTATTCCCTTTTGTAATAACTTGCTTTTTAAAAATGCCAAATCAGAAATTTTTACTTCCCCCTTATAGATTTTATTTTAGATTGTACTTATTACATTTTTATTATATTTTCAATATTGAAATTTGTCAAGAATAATTTTTTTAAAAAGTAAAGAGGGCTGTTGTTTCAAACTTCTTTAACCCTTTTCAAACAGCCCTCTTATAAAGTTCTCCTTTTTATATTTTATATACCCTTGCTTCGAATGGCTTTAAAACGATTTTTTCTTGAATATTATCATCAACCTCATAATTGCTTATTAAAAGTTCAGGTTTTTGAGTGAATATTTCTTTTGGTGCTAAAAACTCACCTTCTTCTTCAGAAAAGTTCATGATAACAAGAAGCCTTTCATCTTCATAGTTTCTTGTATATGCAAAAATCTTTTCATCGTCCTCATAAAGCATTTGTACATCACCATATACAATGACAGGATGCTTTTTTCTAAGTTCAATTAGTTTTTTATAATAGTAAAACACCGAATTTTTATCTTCCAAAGCTTTTTTAACATTTATTTCCTTATAATTTGGATTTACCTTGATCCATGGGGTGCCTTTTGTAAATCCTGCGTTTTCAGAATCATCCCACTGCATTGGTGTTCGTGCATGGTCTCTGCTTCTTTTGTTTAAGATTTCTAAAAGCTCTTCATCTGATTTTCCAAGCTTTTTCATCTCTTTGTACCAGTTGAGTGTTTCAATGTCTCTGAACTCATCAATACTTTCAAACTTGCAGTTTGTCATACCAATCTCTTCGCCTTGGTAAATATAAGGAGTTCCCTGCCATGTGTGAAGCAGGGTTGCTAAAAGCTTTGCAGACTCAACCCTGTACTCTTTGTCGTTTCCAAAGCGTGAGACCATCCTTGGCTGGTCATGGTTGTTAAGGTAAAGCGAATTCCAGCCCTTGTCTTTTAATGCCAAATACCACTTGTACATTATCTTTTTCAAATCAGTGAGTTTCCAAGGCTTTACATTCCACTTGCTGCCGCTGCAGTCCATATCCATGTGCTCAAAATGAAAGAGCATATTAAGCTCATTTCTGTCATACTCTACATACAGCTTTGCAATCTCAGGAGATACAAATGGAGTCTCTCCCACTGTCATTATGTCGTATTTAGAAAGTACTTCTCTGTTCATCTCCTGAAGATATTCATGCACCCTTGGACCGTTGGCATAGTATTTAAAACCTATCAAACCTCCATGATTTTCATCTGAGTCATCTGGCAGTCCTTCAACTTTCGAAATAAGATTAATTACATCCATTCTAAAACCATCTATGCCTTTATCAAGCCACCATTTCATCATTTTGTAAATTTCTTGTCTGACTTTTGGATTGTCCCAATTGAGGTCTGGCTGCTTTACAGCAAAAAGGTGAAGATAATATTCTCCTGTCAGGTCATTGTATTCCCAAGCAGGACCACTGAAAAATGATGTCCAGTTATTAGGAGGCCCTCCATTTTTGCCAGGCCGCCAGAAATAAAAATCTCTGTAAGAATTGTCTTTTGATTTTCTGGACTCCAAAAACCATTTGTGTTCATCAGATGTGTGGTTCACTACAAGGTCCATTACAATTTTAATTCCTCTTTTGTGGGCTTCATTCAAGAGCCTATCAAAATCTTCCATTGTACCAAACTCATCCATGATGTCATAGTAATCACTGATGTCATAACCATTGTCAGCGTTTGGAGATTTGTAGATGGGATTTAGCCAAATGACGTCTACTCCAAGCTCTTGAAGATAATCAAGTTTTTCTATTATTCCTGACAAATCTCCAATTCCATCACCATTTGAGTCATAAAAGCTTCGAGGATAGATTTGATATACAACAGCTTCCTTCTACCACTTTTTTAGCAATGTAAATTCCTGCTCCTTTCAATAAAGTGTGGTATATCAATAGTATAACATAAATTTTACAAAAACAGTAGACATTACTTGCTATACTAAACATTTTCAAGACAAAAGATACTAAACTATTCTTTTGAGGAAAAAAAATTTATCAAAAATTAAGCAAGAAAGCTCCATCTTCTGTAAGATGGAGATGAATTACTTTTTTATTTCATGTTCTTTATCAGTAAGAGAAATATAAAAGGTAGCAAGTTTTTCCCTGTTCTTGTATATCATAACAATCAGATTTAAAAACCACAAAGTAAGAAGATAAACAGAAAAGTTGTTTAAATATAAATATGCACCGACAATTGTAAAACCAAGTACTACCATAAAAGCATCCTCTTGTGTTGTTGTACGGCCACCATGCTTTAGCTTTTTCGCTATTAAAAAGAGCAGGGCAAGTACTACCGCATAGAAGAGAGAAACCCTAAAACGAGTTGTAGCACTCCACACTCCAAATGTAGTTGCAATTGTTTTTCCACCTCTGAACCTTAGAAAAGGTGAAAATGCATGGCCCAAGATGGGTGCAATTGCAGCAGGGATAATATATGACTTTGGCAGGTATCCCTTTTCAACAAAATAAACAAGGGGAAAATAACCTTTTGCAAAATCGAGAAAAACTCCCAAAAGCCCAATTTTAATACCAGCTGCCTGAATTAGGTTAAAAGCTCCTGGATTTCCGTCACCAACCGCTGTTATGTCTTTTTTGAAAAGCTTTCCAAGCCAGTAAGAGAACATTAACGACCCACAAAAGAATTCTAAAAGAGTAATTGCTGCAAGCATCTTACTTTCCTCCTACCTGTACTTGTCTTCCTTTCCACCATACACTTCCTGAAAATTTAACCTGGTAAAATGAATATAAAACTATATAAAGGAAAAAAGCTGTTGATACAAAATGAAAAAGAGGTATTACAATTCCGAAATTCCCTATGTATCGTTGAAGGTAAAGTATCTGAACAAAATAAAGTAAGTATGAAAACAGAAATATTCTAAGCAAATGATGATGAGAAAAAAACAGAAATGGTGTTAAAAACCCAGAAAGCGATAGACCTAAGACCCACAGGGCAATTAAAAATACTGTCTTTTTTTGCAAAAGCTGCATTGAAAGAGCAGCACTCTTTGCAATACCATGAATTTGACTTTTTATACCATTTGGATACATTCTAAACCAGACTGTGTCAATGCCAAGATAATTTTCTATATTGATGTTAAAACTACTCAAGCGTTTGCCAAGGCTCAAATCGTCTGTAATCTTATAGCAGATGCTTTTATGTCCACCTATCTTTTGGTAATCATCACGAAAAAGTGCAATGCATGAACCATAGAGTCCTTTTTGTTTACTTTTTCTCTCATATGGCGAGGTGAAAGCAAAAACACCAAGTATATTAACAATCATACACAGCTTTTCATATAGTCTTTCAGTTTTATGATATGGAATTACAGAAATTGCGCCTTTGGACTTAATTAGCGCTTTGATAATCTTTTCAATGCCATCTTTAGAAAGCCGAACATCGGCATCTAAAAAGATTAGAATTTCTCCTGATGAGTGCAAATATCCATTCCATAAAGCCCAGTTTTTTCCTGTCCAACCGCTTGGAATTGGTGGATTGTCAATTACTTTCACATTAAATCTTTTTGCAATCTCCTTTGTTTTATCTTCAGAAAAATCATTTACAACTATTACTTCGTATGGTTTTAAAGACTGTCTTTTAAGTGAATCAAGCAAGAAAGGAAGGTTTTTTTCTTCATTTCGAGCGGGGATAATAACTGAAACTTTTACATCTGGCAATTCAGTAGTTTCTTCTTGGTCTAAGGAAATTTTTGCAAAGAGAATAAAACCTACTGTCCAACATATTAAAAGTA
Source organism: Caldicellulosiruptor diazotrophicus (assembly GCF_017347585.1). Classification (NCBI taxonomy): domain Bacteria; kingdom Bacillati; phylum Bacillota; order Caldicellulosiruptorales; family Caldicellulosiruptoraceae; genus Caldicellulosiruptor; species Anaerocellum diazotrophicum. Next base: position 2,367,369 of record NZ_AP024480.1, on the reverse strand, counting down.
AAAATAAAACAGTCATTTTGTTCCAACTCCTTTGCTACTATTTTATTGTTTTTAATTTACTATAATTATATCATCATATACTGGTTGTTTGAAATCAAAAAGATAATTTAGTATCTAGGAAGGTTAAAATAGTGTTTTAATTTAGAAAAAAGTATGTTACAATATTAACAAACAGAATATTTAATCCTGACTTAGAGGGCAAAGTAGCCTGATAAGGAGGGGAGTGGATTGGGAAAAGCTAAAATAGAACTTGCATCCACCTCTTTTGGATAAAACTTTGTGGAAAGTCAGGAGAGGTGGATTTATTTTTTGGAGAGGAACGGTGGTAATAATGGAAAGGCGAATTGGCGTTATTGGAATTGTGGTTGAAAACAGAAAAGAGGTGTCAGATAAGCTCAACAAAATCTTAAGCGATCATGGTGATATTATTGTTGGGAGGATGGGTATACCATATAAAGAAAGAGGGCTTTGTGTTATTTCTCTTATAGTTGATGGAACAACTGATGAGATTGGTGCACTCACAGGAAAGCTTGGGAGTTTGCTTGGTGTAAAGGTAAAGAGTGCTCTTACAAAATAAAGAATTGGAGTGTGGTTTTAGATGTTTAAAAAGGACCAGTGGGAAAGATGTGAATTCATAAATGACCAAATGGTTTTTGAAATTCTTGAAAAGGGGAAGAAAAACCTTGATAAGGCAGAGAATATAATTCAAAAAGCATTGAATCTGAATGGGCTTGAACCTCATGAGGTTGCAACCCTTCTTAATATAGAAGATAAAAGTGTTTTAGAAAAGCTTTTTAATGCGGCAAGACAGGTAAAGGAAAGAATTTATGGCAAGAGAATTGTTCTTTTTGCTCCGCTTTACATCAGTAACTTTTGCATAAACAACTGTCGCTACTGCGGATATCACAGGTCAAACACAAAGATGAAAAGAAGAAAGCTTACCATGGATGAGATACGTAAAGAGGTTGAGATAATTGAATCTCTTGGGCACAAAAGAATTGCTCTTGAACTTGGCGAAGACCCAAAAGAAGCGCCAATTGAATATGTCGTAGATGCCATAAATACCATATACTCTGTTTACAAAGAAAAAGGTAATATAAGAAGAGTGAATGTCAACATTGCAGCAACAACAATAGAAGAGTACAGAATACTAAAAGAAGCAAAAATAGGCACTTATGTACTTTTCCAGGAAACATACCACAGGCCAACATATGAATACATGCATCCTGAAGGTCCCAAATCAGATTACGATTGGCATGCGATGGCAATGGACAGAGCTATGCAGGCAGGAATCGACGATGTTGGTTTAGGAGTTTTGTTTGGGCTTTACGATTACAAGTTTGAAGTTGTAGGATTGATTTTACATGCAAAGCATCTTGAAGAAAGGTTTGGAGTAGGACCACATACAATCTCTGTGCCAAGGATTAGACCTGCCGAAGGTGTTGAGGTGACAAAAGAAAGGTATCCTTACCTTGTTTCTGATGATGAGTTTAAAAAGATTGTTGCAATAATTCGACTTGCCGTGCCCTACACTGGCATGATTTTATCTACCCGTGAAAGACCAGGTTTTAGAGAAGAGGTAATTGACCTTGGGATATCGCAAATAAGCGCTGGGTCATGCACAGGTGTTGGTGGCTACACACTTGAATATGAAGGAAAATCCACGGGTGATTTAGATAAAGATCTTGCACAGTTTGAGGTTGAAGATAAGAGAAGTCCTGATGAGGTCATAAGAACTCTTTGCGAGGCAGGTTATATTCCAAGCTACTGCACAGCATGCTACAGGAGAGGAAGAACTGGGGATTTGTTTATGCAATATGCAAAGACAGGTGACATTCAAGACTTTTGTACACCAAATGCGCTTTTAACTTTTATGGAGTATTTGGAAGACTATGGCTCTGAGAAAACAAAAGAGATTGGGCGAAAGATTATATATGAGAGCTTGAATCAAATAAAGGATGAAAAAATGCGTAAAGAAACTGAAAAGAAACTTGAGATGATAAAAAAAGGTGTAAGAGATTTATATTTTTAATACTAATCAAGAATGGGGCTAATGTATAGCCCCATTTTTACTGCTCTGTTCTTGTTTAATTTGGTTCAAAACATGTTCAATTGCTAATTTGGAAAATGGCTTTTTGATGAATTCAAATGCTCCACATCTTTTTGCTTCTTTTTCAATATCTGGCTGAGAGATTGCCGAAATTATTATGACATATGTATCTGGTAAGATATTCTTTATAATTCTTGTTGCAGTAAGTCCGTCAATATCAGGCATTGTTATGTCAAGCGTTATGATATCAGGTTTTAAATCTTCGATTTCTTCAATGAGCTGTGATGCAGATGAAAATTCTGCAATAACGTGATGCCCGAGTGAAGTGAATATCTCTTTTAAAATTTGCCGGATAAACTGGGCGTCGTCAACTATACAAACCTTCATAACAAATCTCCTCTTTTTGAGATTGTCAAATATTTTCAAGGGCACTATAATATATTATAATGCTTTTACTAAAAAAAACAACACTAATTGAATAAAATTTTTTCATCTGAATAATGACTTTGTTAAATTATCAATTTTGCAGGCAAAGAGGTAGAACTATGCTTAGGAAGGAAAATTTAAAGATAGGAAACTATTATATATATCAAGATACAGATTACTTTCTATATGGCACAGATGCTGTTGTATTAAGTGATTTTATCCAGATAAAGAAAAATGATGTTGTAGTAGAATTTGGTACTGGTAATCTTATAATTCCGATTTTGCTTTGGGCAAAAGGTAAAAAATTCAAAAAACTTTATGCGCTGGAGATTCAAAAAGAAGTTTGTGAACTTGCTGTGCTAAACAGAAATATCAATAATCTTCAGGATAAGATTGAGGTGATTAATGCTGATTTAAAAGATGCTCTCAAGATTTTTGGTTCTGAGTTTGCAAATGTAGTATTTACAAATCCGCCTTATCGAAAAGTAAATAGTGGAACCATAAATCCAAATATCAAAAAAGCTATTGCAAGGCATGAAATTATGTATACAATTGAAGATGTTGTGAGAAGTGCAATGCAGATTCTAAAATTTGGTGGGCGTTTTTATATGGTCTACAGAAGTGATAGACTTACAGATGCACTATACTATCTGAGACATTACAAGTTGGAACCAAGCCTTATACGATTTGTTCACCAAAACAAAGTGAAAGAATCTTCGCTTGTATTGATAGAGGCAAAAAAAGGTAAACAGTGTTCATTGGTGGTTGACAAACCGCTATTTATTGATGAAATGGAATATTACCTTGAGACTCAAAATAGCTGTGAGGATGAAACAAAATGATGGGAAAACTCTTTATTGTCGGAACACCAATTGGGAATTTAGATGACATATCAAAACGTGCCATAGACACTTTAAATTCGGTAGACTTTATTGCATGTGAGGATACACGGGTCACTATAAAGCTTTTGAACCATTTTGGGATAAAAAAGAAACTTGTTTCTTTTCATGAGTTTAGCCCAAAAGAAAAAGAAGAGAAAATTATACATGAATTGAAAAGTGGCAAGAAGATTGCCCTTGTGTCTGATGCAGGAATGCCTCTTATTTCAGACCCTGGGTATGAATTGGTAAGAAGGTGCATAAAAGAGGGTATAGAGGTTACAGTGGTGCCAGGTCCTTCTGCTTTTGTATGTGCTTTAGTGGTCTCAGGGCAGAACACATACAGTTTTGTGTTTGAAGGATTTTTGCCCAAAAATAAAAGGGCTAAGAGAGAAAAGCTTGAAAGCTTAAAGTATGAAAAGCGTACTCTTATATTTTATGAGGCACCTCACAAGCTTTTGGATACGCTTTCTCAGATGGCTGAAATTTTTGGAGTGGACAGAGAGATAAGTATTGTTAAAGAAATAACAAAGATGCATGAGAGCATTATGCTCACAACTTTGGGCAATGCAGTAGAATTCTTTAAGCAAAGTCCTCCAAAGGGTGAATATGTGCTTGTTGTGAGAGGCTATGAAGATTCTAAAGAGAAAATACAAGATGACAATGCTGAACTTATAAAAGAAAGGCTCAAAGAAAAGCTTTTGCAAGGATTTTCCAAAAAAGAGGCAACAAAGATGGTGGCGGAGGAGCTGAATTTGTCTAAGAACAAAGTATATAAGATTATGATTGAAAGCAATGAGTTTAAATGAAAATGAAAAAGAATAGAGGGCAGAATAAATTTTTCTGCCCTCTATTCTTGTAGTGTTGGTCTATCTATCTTCTTTTTCTAAATTAGCTCTTTTTGAGTTCTTCCATGCAGTCTTTGCAGATATTCTTGCCCTTGTAGTAGATGACATCCTTTGCATTTCCACAGAAAATACAAGCTGGCTCATACTTTCTGAGGATTATTTTGTCGCCATCAACAAAGATTTCAAGAGCATCCTTCTCAGCAATGTCAAGTGTTCTTCTAAGTTCAATAGGAAGAACTATTCTGCCAAGTTCGTCAACCTTTCTTACAACGCCTGTTGATTTCATTTCAAATCTTCCTCCTTTCAACAAATTTCGACATTTTTCTTACATTGCTATTATACCATCGTTACAATTTTATGTCAAGGATTTTTTAAATCTTTTTACAATAAATTTTATTCAAGCAAACAATAGCTTTTGTAGGGTTTATGTGTTCAAAAAAGATACGCTGCTTGTTTTCTTTTTTTATACTAAAATTCGATTAAATCAGTATTTATTATATGATACAGATTAATAAAGAACAAGAAAATATAGACTGGGAATAATGTTTTAAACGATAATTAATAAATTTTCGACACGATTCGACAGATTAGAAACGGTATCAAATTTTGAAATGGGTAATTTTAACGTTAGATCTTAGGTGCAACTTGTTCACATACAAGTTTTTAATAAAATACTCACAAAAAATATTGACTAGTAAACGCTTACGATATATTATATAAACAAAAGAAAGCCAATTTTTAATATATTCAATTTTGAAAAAGGTTACAAACCAATTTACATGAAGATTTTATAGGTTAAATTGCCCAATTTCTTAATAAATAAAGTTTGGGCAAAATTGCGTATAAATGTATCGAAGGAGATGATAGATTTGTCTGGATTTTTAACAATTCTGAAAAGGATAAAAATTATTGTATATTTACTAATCACATTACTCATGTTACTCTGTAAAGTCTCAGTATTTGCTTCAAGTGAAATACCTACTCTTCAAGATTACCTAAAAAAAGTGGGGAAGAATATTAATAGACCTAAAAAAGAAATTAAAATTGAAGCAATTAATTATACAGGTTCAAATAATGCAAGTGTCAGAAAAGTATTACAATTCTATGGTGAAAAAGATGTGCTTTTGTGGGAAAAAGAAGGTGGATGGTTAGAGTGGACTGTAAATATTCCGGAAGATGGATTTTATAATATGGCTCTTCTCTATTATCCTTTGTCAGGTAAAGGGCTGGGAATAGAATTTAGCGTATTTATTGATGGAAAAATTCCTTATAAAGAAGCCCAAAAAGTTACATTTCCAAGAGTATGGAAGGATACAACAGGAATTAGGAAAGATAAAAAAGGCAATGATTTGAGACCAAAATGTGATGAACACCCGCAATGGCAAAAAATTGATTTTATAGATACTGAGGGTTTCTATAACAAGGCTTTACCGTTCTATTTTACAAAAGGCGAACATAAAATTAGACTTGTTAGTATCAGAGAGCCTGTTGCTTTAAAGCAATTGATTATATATAATGGTGGGGCGTTACCTACTTATAATGAGTACATATCAAAAAATTATGGGAAAAATTCAAAAAATGTGTTTATTAAAATTCAAGGTGAAAAGACATATCTAAAATCTGATCCAATTTTATATCCAACATATGACAGAACTGATCCTGCAACGGAGCCTTATCATGTTTCTAAAATAAGACTTAACACAATAGGTCAGTGGAATTGGCGTTATCCAGGGATGTGGATGAGTTGGATTTTTGAAGTTCCGCAAGAAGGTTATTACAAAATTACAATAAAAGCCAGACAAAATTTTGTCCGAGGCTTGTCTGTTCATAGGAAGTTATATATTGACGGGAAAATTCCTTTCAAAGAAGCTGAAGATATTGAATTTCCATATAGCATAAGTTGGTATATGAAAACAATAGGTAAGAAGAATCAACCATATCTTATATATTTAACAAAAGGTGTTCATGAATTAAAGTTAGAATCAACTTTGGGAGCTTTTTCGGAAATTTTAAGTAGAGTCGAAAGTACAACGATAGACCTTAATAGTTTATACAGAAAGATAATAATGATTACGGGAACGTCACCTGATTTGTATCGTGACTATTTCCTTGAAGAACAGATACCAGGGCTTGTTAGTTCATTAAAAAGACTAAGCAGTGAGCTGGAAGAAGAAGCAGCTATGTTTGAAAGACTTGCAGGGCAAAAAGGTGGGGAAGCTGAGTTTTTAAGAAGGGTTGCGCTTCAGCTGAGAAGTATGGCTGAAGACACTGATACAATACCAGGAAGACTGACAAACTTTAGAGACAATTTAAGTGGATTATCATCGTGGCTTGCATACAGAAGAGATCAGCCCTTAGAGATAGATTATATTTTGATTACATCACCGGAAACAAAATTACCGTCACCAACAGCTTCTATTGGAAGTAAAATTGTAAATTCAATAAAAGCATTTTTGTATTCCTTTGTTGAAGATTATAACAACGTAGGTGAAGTGTATCAGGGTCAAAAGGTTATTAAAGTTTGGGTTGGCGGCGGTCGTGATCAGGCACAGATTATAAGAGATCTAATCAATGATTCTTTTACACCACAGACAGGAATTAAAGTAAATGTTAGCCTTGTTCAAGCAGGACTAGTTGAAGCAATACTTGCAGGAAAAGGTCCAGATGTAGTTTTAACAGTTTCAAGGGCACAACCAGTAAATTTAGCTGCACGTGGTGCACTTGTTGATTTGAGCAAATTTAAAGATTTTAATGAAATTAAAAAAAGGTTTGCTAAAACTGCTTTAGTTCCATATACGTATAATGGCGGTGTATATGGGCTTCCAGTTACTCAGGATTTTTATATGATGTTTTACAGAAAAGACATCTTAAAAGAGCTAAATATTGAATTGCCACAAACATGGGATGATATGTACAAAGTCATAGCAAAGCTTCAGAGATATAATCTTCAGGTTGGTCTTCCGTATCAAAGGATTGACGCTCTTGAAGCAATTGATGCAGGGCTTGGTGCAAGAAATCTCTTTCCTACATTGTTGCTTCAGTTTGGTGGAAACTTTTATGACAAAACAAAAACACGAACACTCTTGGATAGCCCAGAAGCTATAGCCGCATTTAAGACTTGGACAGATTTTTACACAAAGTATAATCTTCCTTTGATATATGACTTTTACAACAGATTCAGAACAGGTGAGATGCCACTTGGAATAGCACCATATACCACGTATAACCTGTTATCGACAGCTGCGCCTGAAATTCGAAATGAGTGGGGAATGGCACCAATACCTGGGGTAAAAAAGCCAAACGGCGAAATTGACCGCTCAACAGGTGGGTCAGGCACAGCATGTATTATATTAAAGAAGAGCCGAAATAAAGAGGCATGCTGGGAGTTTTTGAAATGGTGGACCTCTGACGAAGTTCAAACACAGTTTGGAAAAGAGCTTGAGATGCTGATGGGTACTGCTGCAAGGTACAATACAGCAAATTTGAGAGCTTTTCAAAGACTTCCGTGGAACAAAGAGGAGATAGAAAATTTAGAGACACAGTGGAAATATGTAAAAGAAATAGAGGAAGTTCCAGGAAGCTATTACATTACAAGAAGTATAGACAGTGCATTTTCAGCTGTTGTTTATCAGGGGATAAATCCAAGAGAAAGTATGTGGAAATATACAAAAGAAATAAATGATGAGCTTGAAAGAAAGAGGATAGAGCTTAGTTTGAATAAATAATCGAAAAAACTATTTCAGTGATTTTCATAATTCCATGAAGGGAGATTTTATAAATGAGCTTGATTGAAGATATAAAAAAGAACAAAGCAAGTTATTTAATGATAGCTCCATATGTGTTGTTATTTACAATATTTACATTGATTCCAGTTATAAGCTCTATATTTCTAAGTTTTACAAATTACAATATGCTTCAGCCACCCAAATGGGTTGGATGGTCAAATTACATAAGGCTGTTTCTAAATGACAAAATATTTTTAAAAGTTCTCAGAAATACGTTAATATTTGCATTTTTGACAGGACCGCTTAGCTATTTTATGTCTTTTTTTCTTGCATGGTTTATAAGTGAGTTCAATCCGAAGTTGAGAGCATTTTTAACACTTGTATTTTATTCACCGTCACTTGCTGGAAATGTGTTTTTCATATGGTCGTTTATATTCAGTGGTGATGTTTATGGACTTATAAATGGATGGGCGATGAAACTGGGGATTATAGATGAGCCTATTAACTGGCTTCAGGACCCGAATTACATTTTATGGGTAATTATAATAGTTCAGCTTTGGCTTAGTATGGGTGCTGGATTTTTGGCATTTGTTGCAGGCTTTCAGAATCTTGATAGAGAGCTATTTGAAGCAGGAGCAATTGACGGTATAAAAAACAGATTTCAAGAACTTTGGTACATTACAATCCCGCAGATGGCGCCACAGCTTTTGTTTGGGGCTGTAATGCAAATAGGTGCATCATTTGGTGTTAGCACAGTTGTTATGGCACTTGGGGGGCTGCCGACAAGGGAGTACAGTGCAGACACTGTTGTGACTTATCTTATTGACTATGGGACTGTGAGGTTTGAAATGGGCTATGCATCAGCAATTGCTGTAATCCTCTTTATTGCGATGCTTTTGACTAACAAGGTTATTGCATCGATTTTGAGAAGGTACTCTTATGATTAAATATAGTTGCAAATTTCAAAAAAGTGGGTGAAATCAATGAGCAAAAGAGCAACATTGGTCTGGAGAAAACAAAACAGGAGTTTAGCTGGTAATCTTGTCATATTTGCTATCCTGACGATTTTAGGCGTATTTATGGCATTGCCGCTTGTTTATACGATAGTCAACGCATTCAAGCCATTTGATGAAATCTTTATTTTCCCCCCACGGCTATATGTACGGCGTCCTACACTTGATAACTTTGTCTTACTGTTTCAACTTGCAACGAACATGTGGGTGCCTTTTTCAAGATATGTTTTCAACAGCTTATTTATATGCATTGTTGGCACAGTTGGTCATATTTTCATTGCATCGCTTGCTGCTTATCCGCTTGCCAAGCATCAATTTGCGGCAAAGAGGATTATAAATGAGATAATAGTTCTTGCACTGCTTTTTACACCGCAGGTTACATATATTCCTCTTTATATAATTATGTCTAACTTAAAGCTTATTGATACTTATGGAGCACTGATTTTTCCTGCTTGGCAAATGACTCTGGGGCTATTTCTAATGAGACAGTTCATGACCCAGATTCCTGATGCACTTTTAGAAGCTGCCAAGATTGATGGGGCAAATGAATTGAAAATCTGGTGGCGAATAGTTATGCCCAATGTCAAGCCAGCATGGCTTACTCTAATGATTTTGTCTTTTCAGCAATTATGGAATCAAACAGGCGGTTCGTTTATATTCAGTGAGAGCCTCAAACCATTGCCTACGCTTATGTCCCAGATAGCAGCAGCAGGTATTGCACGTGCTGGAGTTGGAGCAGCAGTTGCATTGGTGCTGATGATACCTCCTATAGTGCTTTTCATAATTTCGCAGAGCAGTGTTATGGAAACCATGGTGAACGCAGGTATAAAATAGGGATTCTTATTAAACAATATGTAAATTATGAAAGCAAAGGTGAGGGCAGTGAAAGTTGAAAAAAAGAGAATAAAAATGACAATAGCACTGATATTACTAATAGGTTTGCTATTTCAGATACTTGGCAGTGCAAAGGTTTATGCATACATAATTGAAGATATGAGAGAGGTTCCATATTACCAATATAACTATGACGTATATCTCCATGAAATCCCAAGCGCAGCTGGGTATTATCCGGTTAAAGTTATAAAGGGAGATGATATTGGGGTTGGAGAATTTAAAAATCCCACAGATGTGTATGTTGATGACAATAACATGATATATATTATGGATAGTGGAAATAAACGTTTGGTAATATGTGATCAGAATTTTAAGCTTAAAAAAGTTATTAACAAGTTTTTTGATACAAATGGAGAAGTACAAATTGCAGAACCAGAAGGAATTTTTGTTGATAAAAATGGTTTGATTTATATATGCGACAAAGGCTCAAAACTGGTTTGGATAATAAATCAGGAAGGAAAAGTAATTAGAACTATCGAAAAGCCTGTTTCTGATTTAAAAGCTGCTCAAAAGGACTTTGTGCCGTTTAAAGTTGTCGTAGACAATGCAGGAGTTATCTATGTACTTTCTTTGGGAAGTTTTGAAGGCGCATATATGTTTGACCAGAATGGGAGTTTTTTAGGATTTTATGGAAGCAACAAAGTTATTGTAACATGGCAGCTTTTAGTCGACAAGTTCTGGAAAAGCATACTCACAAAAGAACAAAAATCGTCTATGGTACGCTATTTACCAACAGAGTGTACTAGTATCGACATAGGTAAAGATGGGTTTATATATACCACTTCTAACCTTACGGATGTTAGCCAGGGCGAGATAAGGAAATTAAATTACTTAGGTGAAAATATACTTTGGTACAAAAAGCAAGGCCAAACACGAGATTTTGGTGACATTCCAAAGTATTATGGGAAGGAACTGGAAGATACATATTTTATAGATATTGATGTTACAAAAGATGGTTTTATAAGTGCACTTGACTATGAGCGAGGAAGGATATTTCAATATGACCAAAACGCAAACTTGCTTTTTATATGCGGCGGGAAAGGAGACCAAGTTGGAACGTTTAGAGACCCAGTTGCTATAGATAGTATTAATAACACTTTACTTGTACTTGATAAACTTAAAGGGTCGATTACAGTTTTTGAAGAAACTTTGTTAGGAAAATTAGTCCACAAGGCAACTTTACTTTACAATGACGGCAAGTATGAGGAGGCAAAACGTTTATGGGAACAGGTTCACAAAATGGATTTTAACTTTGCACTTGCACAGGTTGGATTGGGAAAGGCTCTTCTGAGGATGAACAAGTTTGAAGATGCAATGTATTATTTTAGACTTGCAAATGACAAAGATGGTTATTCTGAAGCAAAAGAAAATTTAAGAAATGACTTTTTGAAAAAAAACTTTGGTGTCCTTGCAACGCTATTTATAATTCTTATCATAGCAATATATGTAGCATTCAAAAAATTTAGGAAACCTATTACAGCCGAAGAAATATTGACAAAGAAAATTAGCAAGTACAAATACCCAATACATACGATGCTGCATCCTTTCAGAGGATTTGAAGAATTAAAAGAAGAAAGGAAAGGTTCAATAGGGCTTTCATTGCTAATAGTATTTTTCTTCTTTCTTGTAGCTGTGATAAATAGGCAATATACCGGGTTTATATTCAACCCGTACAGACAAGACAAAATTAACATAATATCGCTGTTTTCAAGTACAGTTGGAATATTCTTCTTCTGGGTACTTTCAAACTGGATGGTAACAACCCTAATGGAAGGCGAGGGGAAGTTCGAAGAAGTATGGATATTCTCAGCATATTCATTAGTGCCTTACATTATATGCACAATAATTGCTGTGATTATGAGCCAGTTTATGATAGCTGATGAAGCAATGTTCATAAACTTCGTGAAGATGCTCGGCACGCTGTGGACAGCTGTGTGTTTATTTAATGCGACAAAAGCAGTTCATCAGTTTTCAGCTGGTAAAACAGTAGGTGCTATGATTACTAGTGCCATCGGTGTTGGAATTATATTATTCATAATAGTCCTAATGTTAACACTTTTTGGTCAGCTTATCGACTTTATAGTAAATATTTACAGCGAAATGTTGCTCAGAATGTAGTCTTGCATTCAAAGGAGGCAATTTAAATTGATTATCAAAAAAATCAGTAGAAAAGTGGTTTTAGCAATTTTGGCTTTAAGTTTAATATTAAGTCAGGTAATAATTAGTGTACCAAGTTATGGTGATGGTATTTCGTATACAAAGATTGCTGAAAACCAGAGATTTGTTTTGTATGTAAGCCCAAAGTACGGATACATCAAAGTGTTTGACAAACTAACAAAAACAACCTGGTTTAGCAACCCGGAAAACTGGCGAGACGATCCAATTGCAGCAGGAAGCATGAGGACACAGCTTGCATCGCAGCTTGTTATAAAGTATGCGTATATGGAATCATACTCAACACAAACAGCTAACAGTTATGCAGGCTCGGCAATGAAAAAAGGCTTGAAAGTTCAAAGAATAAAAAATGGATACATAGTAAAATACTGGTTCAAAAAAGAAGGATTTGAGATACCAATTGCAGTTACTCTTAATGATGATTATTTAAATGTTGACATTCTTGTTAACCAGATTAGGGAGACAAAAACTGAGAAGTATAGACTTGTTTCCATACAACTTCTGCCGTTTTTTGCGGCAGGGAGCACAAGCGACAAGGGTTATATAGTTGTCCCTGATGGCTGCGGTGCTGTTATAAGCTTTAATAACAAAAAAGGAAATGAAGAATATACACAGAGGATATATGGTCCTGACTATGCAATGGTGCGTGAACCCAATGTATATGTAACACAATATGCAAGACTTCCTGTGTTTGGTATTAAAAAGAATGATGAAGGGATTTTGGCTATTGCGACCAAAGGTGATTCAAAAGCAATTGTGAATGCATACACAAGCGGTTCACGAAACAGTTACAATCAGGCGTATTTTGAGTTTATTGTTAGAGAACAGGATAGCATAACCTTCAGAGAAAAACAATGGAACGAAGAGACGTTTAATGTTTTTGAAGATAAAATTCCGTCACAAGACAAATACTCGGTAAGATACTACTTCTTAGAAAAAGGCAAATCTGATTACTTAGCAATGGCTGAGAAATACAGAGAGTATTTAATAAAAGAAAAGGGATTGAAGAAAACAAAACAAGATAAAGCACCTGTGTATTTAGAACTCTACGGAGCTGTTAAGAAAGTAAAGTATATTGTTGGTCTGCCAAGGAATGTAACATTGCCACTAACAACGTTTAAAGATGCTCAAGAAATTGTTAAAAATGTAAAAAAACTGGGCATAAATGATATTGTAATAAAGTTTACTGGCTGGTACAGAAATGGAGTATACTATGACATGCCACTTTCTGTAAGACCTGAAAGTGTCCTTGGTGGCAAAAGAGAACTTGACAGAATGCTAGATTACTTTAAACGAAATGGTATTAGAACATATCTTGATGTTGACTTTGTAACATTTAGGAAAGGATCTCTGTTCTATCCGGTAAATGTTGTTTCAACGAAATCGATGAAAAAAACACCTGCAAAACTAATAAGATACTCTCCGGCGACGTGTTATGCCGATGATGACTATCCGGTAATGTTTGCTGCATCACCTGTTTATGTAAGCAGGTTTGTTGACAAGTTTTTAAAAGCTAATTTGAGCTATGTAAACTCCTTGTCAGTTTCATCACTGTCAAAAATGCTTTATTCAGACTTTGGAGCTAGAGAAATTAATAGGTTGAAAACGCAGGAGATATTTAAAAAGACTTTAAAAGATCTCATGAAAAAGCATTCTAATATTTTACTTACAGAACCCAATATGTACTTAGTTGCAAATAGTACAGAGATTGTAGACGTACCAATACAGAGCAGCAAGTTTGCGATAGAAGACTATGAGATACCATTCTATCAAATGGTATTGCGTGGTTATATTCCTTACAGCACACCATCGATAAATGACTATACAGCTGACTGGTACTGGAAGCTGAAGGTGCTTGAGACAGGCTCGTATATAAAATTTACATGGACTGCACGAAATGAAGATGAATTAAAAGAAACGCTATGTGACTATTTATACTCATCAAACTATAAACTCTGGCTAAACGACCTGAAAAAGGTTTATAAAGAAATATATCCGATGTTGAATCAGATAAAGGGTAAAAAATTTGTATCACATACACTCATCAAAAATGGCGTCGTGAAGGTTGAGTATGAGGGAGGAACACAGATACTGATCAACTACACTCCAATAGACCAAAATGCAGACGGTATTTTGGTCAAAGCTAGGAGTTTTAAAGTAATTAACAAGAGGTGAAAACTAAAATGGCAAGAGTTGACTTAAAAAACCTTCTGGGTAAAAAGAAGTTTACTCTGAGACAAAGAGAAGCAATGTATGGTAGGCTATTCATTCTTCCATGGCTAATTGGTCTTGTAGTTTTCTTTATAATACCATTTATAAATTCGGTCTACTACACTTTTCACAAGCTAAGCTTTGGGGACAATGGCCTTGAGTTTACGTATATTGGTTTGGAAAATTACATCTATGCGTTTACCAAAGACCCAGATTATGTAAAGAGGCTTACTTCATCAATTACAAATATGTTATATGAAGTTCCAATTGTTATAGTATTTAGCATATTTGTTGCGTATTTGCTAAAAGATGAGTTCAGAGGGAGGACATATGCTAGAACAATATTTTTCTTCCCGGTTATTATAGCATCGGGCGTTGTGATCACAGTTTTAAAAGAAAATGTACTTGGTAGCGGTTCGAGTATGGTTGCATCGGCCACAACTATTTTCAGAGCTGAAAATTTAAGAGCTGTGATGATAAATGCAGGTATTCCAAGATGGTTCAGCATGTATGTTGTTGATATAGTCAACAAGATATTTGACCTTACCTGGAGATCAGGTGTTCAGATACTTTTGATACTTGCTGCGCTTCACAATATTCCAAAAAGCTTCTATGAAGTTGCAATAATTGAAGGGGCAACAGAGTGGGAAAAGTTCTGGAAGATAACTTTTCCCATGATATCACCAACAGTGTATGTGGCAATAATATATTCAATAATTGACTACTTTACTGACTATGGCAATCAGGTTATGAGAATGGTGGTCACACAGGCCAACAATGGAAGGTTCGAATATAGCAGCACTCTTGCAATAGTATACTTTGTGGTCGTGATGATAATCATTTTAATTGTGAACAGAATTATAGGTAGGCGTGTGGTTTATTTGAGCTAAAAAATGATTGTTCATAACTAATTTTTCAAAGTGAGGCGGATAACAATGAAAAATGTAAAGTCATTGAAGCTAACTCAGATAAGCAAAGGTATAAGGATAGATGAGGTTACAAAGTCAGTTGCAAAGAAAAATTTACTAAAAGTTTTAAAAAATTTGTTCCTATACACATTCATAGTTTGCATGAGCTATATTCTACTCTATCCTGTGTTATTTCTAATAAGTAACGCATTCAGAGCTAAGGAAGATCTGTTTGATCCGAGTGTTATCTGGATACCGAAGCATATCACACTTGCGAATTTTGAGTATGCTAATTTGCTTTTGTCATATCCGACAGCAATAAAGAATACACTCATAATGCTTATACCATCGGTTATAATACAAACCTTTATATGCATGATGGTAGGCTATGGATTTGCAAGGTTCAGATTTCCTGAAAGAGAGGTTCTTTTTGGGATACTGTTATTTACAATCATAGTACCAATTCAAACGATAATCGTACCTCTGTATGTCAAGTTCAGGTATTTTGATTTTCTCCACATAGGAAAGCTGATAGGATTGTTTACCGGAAAACCGCTGACAATTAACCTTTTAGATACACCTTGGCCGTTTTATATACTAAACCTTTTTGGTATGGGCATAAGATCAAGCTTGTATATATTTGTATTCAGACAATTTTTTAGAAACATGCCAACAGAGCTTGAAGAGGCAGCCAAAATAGATGGTTGTGGACCATTTTCAACATTTATCAGAATAATGGTTCCTAATGCAACAGGTGCGATTATTACTGTAATGCTATTCACAATTGTGTGGCATTGGAATGATTATTACGTCTCTGCAATGTTTAACAATGAAAATCTTCCGGTCTCTGTGATGTTAACAGTTTTGAACACACGCATGAGCATGCTTCAGGCAGCTCAGGGATTTTCGTCAGATGATATATACCTTTTGGGTTCAACTGTGCTTGAAGCAGGGTGTTTGATGGTAATGCTGCCTTTGATAATTATGTATATCATTGGTCAGAGATATTTCACCGAAAGTATTGAGCGAACAGGTATTGTGGGTTAAAGACGGCAATAACCTTCCGTTGATATCGAAAAACGGGAGGTTGCGATACTAAAATAATAAATCAATAACATTTTGCAAAATGGGTGGTGAGTGATGGCTATAAGAGGTTAAATAGAAATTAAATACAAGATTAAAAGAATTGAGGGTTATTTTCACGGACTTTGGGTTCAAGGCTAGTAGTATCTAAGATAAGAGTAGAAGTAGCATCTGGGCAATGCTCATAAGCAATGTTATGAGCATGATGTGCGAGATTATTGAATAATTTTTCGATCTCAAGAACGAAAATTTTTCCGAATCGAAATAAAGTAGATATAGAAGTCCTTTATTAAGGTTACAGAAAGTGCGAAGTTCGTAGGATTTGAATAATACAGCAGGAATCTGAGTTAGTATGTTGAGTTTAAGGATTTTTTGGATGAAGAGAGCACAAAGTAAGGACTCTAAAGAGAAAGATTTATGTTTACCCAAGAATTTATAGTATGCATTGTAGAAAGATTCAGGGATAAAATCGGAGAGATTGATAAATTTTTCGAACAAGCCCAAAAGGCTTTCAGGCTGATTAAGAACCGAAGCCTTTATATGGGAATAGAGATCTAAGAAAGAGAGGTGTGTAGGTTTGTTTTTGAACAATTTAGACCCCTCCTCATAGTAGTAAAATTGTTTTATATACACATATTTTACTACAACTATGATGGGAGACCAGACTTTTTTGATTTAATTCAAGTGCTTGATAACGCTCATATTCAGCGTTTCTGCAAATGGCTAAAATAATAAATCAAAAAAGGAGGTAAAAAGGAATGAAAACACGAAAATTTTCAAACAAAGTTCTTGCGATTTTAGTGACTTTTTCACTGATATTGTCGCTATTTGTAGTCACAAGCAAGGAAATCCAAAAAGTAGAGGCATCAACCAAACTAGGTGATATTCTGTTCCTGAGACCTGATTTTTCTGAAAACAATTTAAAAGGAACAGATCGTGGAAGCAAAGTTATGGCGTTAGCGGTTAAGGAATATCAAGAAAAGTATGGTGGAAAGGTAAAATTTGTATTTGCGGATTACAACGGATGGAGAACAAAGCTGTTAGCAATGGCAGCAGCAGGTACTCCAGTTGATGTTATTTCTGTGTGGGAGACTGACATACCATCGTTTTACACACGTGGCTTGATTCAAGCAGTTGACAATTATGTCAATTTAAAAGCACAATATTTTGATAAGAATGCTATGGAGAACTTTAAATACAAAGGCAGGCACTATGCAGTTGTCGGCAAAGGAGCAAGTGTTCCATGGGGTGTTATATATAACAAAGATCTTATGCTTGAAGAAGGAATTGATGAAAGTGAAATGCCATATGAACTTTTCAAACGCGGCAGATGGAACTGGGATACATTTGAGAAACTTGCAAAGAAGCTAACTGCAGATACTAATAAAGATGGCAAAATTGACAGGTATGGTGTAACATTCTGGAATGGCATGGTATTGGCGTATTTTAATGGAACACCTTTTGTTGGGATAGATAAAAACGGAAATGTAAAATTGAATTTTGACAGTGCAGCACTCCAAAGAGCACTCAACTTCTATAGGAAGGGCGTTAAGGAAGGTTGGTTGACAACAGACTGGAACATTGTTTCATCCGGTATGAAAAAGAGACAAACAGCAATGTTGGTAGGACCTTACTATAAGTTTGACCAGGATAGAAGAGACTGTGATGACGAGATATTGTTTGCACCCCAGCCATTTGGACCAGATAACAAAAACAAATATTATCACTTTGTTTTGGGTATAGCATGGGCAATAGGAAAAGGATGTAAGAATCCAGCTGGTGCAGGGAAATTCATTGAACTAATGCACGAAGCAGACCAAAAAGTTCCTCAAGACCCCGCACCGCCGCTACCGAAAGAGGTAACAGAAGCTGTCAATGTAATGTCTAAAAAACCCTTCTACTTCTATGCAGCAGATTCATACCTGCTGACTGTAATTCCAAGGTGGCAAATATTAGGTGCTATCGAAAGTTCTGATTCTGTTGCAGCAGGTTTGGCAAGCTTAAGACCGAGAGCTGAAAAGGCTATTAAGGAGACTTTCTATGGAACTGGTACAAAACCTGTAATTCGCGAATTCAAGCCGTTTGCAATTAATTTCGAAAGTGGAAAGTTGGATATAATCAAAGTATATGATCCAAACAAGAAGTCAGTTAAACTTACAGTTGTGTCTGGCAAAGAGGCTATTAAAGGCAAATCACTTAAAGTGATATGGGATGCATCTAAAGATGGTAGTGAAGTATATGTAATAACAAATCCGGACAAGATAAAAGTCTATGGCTGGCACGACTACAAGATAAGCTTTGACGTTAAAGTTATGAAGAACGTAAAACCGGACAGTACAAAAGTTGTATGTTCAATACTCAGTGAACCTAAGGTGGGTGCAACATCTTACGGTAGTGTATCAAAGAATATTGATAGAGGGCAGGTTGTATACAAAGTAGAAGGCAATATTACAAATATTCAGGACAACTCAGACAAGATGTGCCTAAGGATTGGTATCCAAAACGGTGGAGACTTTATAATCGACAACATAAAAGTTGAAGAGCTAAAGTAAGATCAAAATTGATATGGAGGCAACGAGGGCATGCTCTTTGAGTATGCCCTGGGGTAAAAAAATATTCTAAAGTGAAAGGGGGAAAGTTTAAGATTATGCAAAAGAGTTTCAAAAAAGTCATTGCTTTCATGGTGATTGTTGGGTTTGTTATTTCATTATTTGCTGTGGTTGGTGAGCTACCACAGAAGGCAGAAGCGTCTGCAAAATATGGTAACATTTCATTCTTAAGACCTGGTTATTCAAAGGAAAGCTTGAAGAGTAAGGACTTGTTTGACAAAGCAGTTGCCAGAGCAATCAATGCATACGAGAAAAACTTCGGCGGTAAAGTAAACATCGTGTATTCAGACTGGGTCAACTGGAATACAAAGATCATAGCACGAATGGCAGCAGGCGATCCTATTGATGTCATCTTTGGAAGTGACGGTACCTTCCCAAGATACTATCTGCAGGGTATTGTTCAGCCGATTGACAACTATGTTGATCTCAAAGCGCCATATCTTAACAAAACAGCTATGGACCTTATCTTTAAGTACAACGGCAAATACTATCTTGCAAGCCAGAAGGGTTCAAATGTGCCAATACTCTGCATATACAACAAGGACCTCTTGTTAGAGGAAGGAATCGACGAAGATGAAATGCCGCTTTCACTTTATAAAGCAGGAAAGTGGAACTGGGATACATTCGAAAAACTTGCTAAGAAACTTGCAGCTGATACAAACAAAGACGGTAAGATTGACAGATACGGTGTAAACCTCTGGTCTCCGACATATCTTGTATATGCAAACGGAACTTCCTTTGTAACAATTGACAAGAACGGAAAAGGAAAACTGAACTTTGACGACCCTGCACTTCAGAGAGCACTCAACTTCTACAAGAAGGGTAAAAAAGAAGGCTGGCTTATGGATGATTGGGATATTACAGTGTCCGGTTTGAAAAAGAGACAGACAGCAATGCTTATTGCACCACTTTACAAGTATGACCAGGACAAGAAAGAAGTTGAGGATGAATTGGAGGCAGCACCACTACCACTTGGACCAGACAACAAGAAGAAGGTATATATATTCCACGCAGATGGTTATGGTATCAGCAAGGGTGCAAAGAATCCGCGTGGCGCAGGTAAGTTCATTAACCTCATACTTGAGAATGTGCAGAAGTATCATGACGATGTGAATATGTCAAAGAGATCAAAGTTCATATTTGACATTGTTAGCGATATGGCTAAAAAGCCATTCTATCCATCCTCACCTGACTCACTAATTGGAATGCCATGGTGGGAGCTGTTTGGACCAGTTAACAGCCAGGATTCTGTTGCATCAGCTCTTGCAAGCTTGAAACCACAGGCTGAAAAGAACGTAAGAGAGGCATCTACGGGCACTGCAACAAAGATTGTGTACAGGCCATTCAAGCCATTTACAATTAACTTTGACGATGGAAAGATAGACACGTTCAAGTCACTTGATCCTAACAAGAAAACTGTTAAGCTTTCAATTGCAACAGGCAAAGAAGCTATAAAGGGTAAGTCATTAAAAGTTACATGGGACAAGGCTAAAGATGGTGCCGAAATCTATGTAGTAACAGTACCTGAGAAGGTCAAGATATATGGCTGGCACGATTATAAAGTAAGTTTCGAAGTTAAAGTTTTGAAAGCACCCAAGGCAGGCAAGACCACAATAGTTTGTTCAATATTGAGTGAGCCAAAGCCAGGTGCAACATCGTATGGTAGCATTTCTACAGCTATTGACAAAGCTCAGACAGTATATAAAGTAGAAGGTAACATAACAAATATTCCAGACAACTCAGATAAAATGTCCTTGCGAATTGGAATACAAGAGGGCGTCGACTTTGTAATTGACAATATTAAAGTTGAAGAACTTGAATAAGAATAGTCTTTTTGTAGGGCATGCTCCAAGATTATTGGGGCATGCCTCAATAATTAATTTTTTATTTTTAAATAGATTAACAAAGAGGGTATTGAGAAACATGCTAAAAAGGCCAATTAGATATAATGTAAGAAAATCAATGATAATTATTCTTTTTGTAATATTTGCTACATTTGCATATCCATATATAAGACCAGCTGACAAAGTTAACTGCTTTAGTAATCAACAAGGAGGATTCAAATTGCAAAAAGAAAATATTACAATTTCCTCTAACCCAATAATCTTAGCCGATATTCCTGACCCTGATATCATCAGAGTGGGAAATGATTACTACATGGTTAGTACAACTATGCATATGACTCCAGGAGTGCCAATAATGCACTCAACAGACCTTGTTAATTGGAGAATAATAGGCTATATTTATGACAGATTAGAAGACAATGATGCACATAATTTAAAAAAAGGGATGAATATTTATGGCAAAGGACAATGGGCTCCGTGTATTCGCTACTATAAAGGAAAGTTTTATGTTTTATTTGGAGCATTAGATACTGGCAAGACATATCTCTTTAATTCAAAAAATATTACAGGTCCTTGGGAAAGAGTTGAATTTAACGAATATTTACATGACCCTTCTCTTTTGTTTGATGATAACGGCAAAGCCTACATAATCTATGGTGGCTCGGAGATAAGAGTTAAGGAACTCACGCCTGATTTGAAAGCAATCAACCCTAAGGGAATAAACAAGGTTATAATAAAATCAAAAATAGATGGGTTGGAAGAAGGGTCACATGCATATAAGATAAATGGCAAATATTACATAACAACAATTCGATGGAAAAAGGGTGGAATAAGAGAAGAGTGTGTATACAGAGCCGACAAGATTGATGGTCCATACGAAGGAAGAGTTGTACTTAGTGATACTTTAGGTTATAAGAACAACGGAGTTGCCCAGGGTGGATTAATTGATACACCGGACGGAAAATGGTACGCAATGCTATTTCAAGACCATGATGCAGTTGGGCGTGTTCCTGTTCTTGTACCTGTAAAGTGGGAAAATGGATGGCCAGTATTTGGCGATGAAAAAGGGAAAGTACCACTTAAATTTGTAAAGCCAGGGCAGAGTAGCTTTGAGACAGAAGTAGTAAAAAGCGATGAATTTTATCAAGAAAAAGTTGAATCTAATCCAAGAAAATTTGAGGTTATCAGAAATGCGGAGATAACAAAGGATGTTGAATTAGTCATTAATAATAATTTTGCCAAAGGCACAATAGGATGGAAAGGAAGAGAAGGAGCAAAGCTTGAGGTTGTAAGGGAAGGCAGCAAGAATATAATCCAGGTGTATAATAGAACTGGTCCCAGGTCTGGCATTCAACAGAATTTAACAGGTAGAGTAGAAAAAGGGAAAAAGTATAAAGCAGTGTTTAGAGTCAAATATGTTAAAGGTCCTGATACAAAGGAGTTCATTTTAACTGCGAAGATAACCTCAAACGGTAAGGAAAGCTACCAGGAGCTTATAAAGGGTTTTGCAAATAGAAATAAATGGACATCTATATCTGGAACATTTACAATTGATCAAGATATAGAAACCGTTTACTTATTTATACAAACTCCTGTAACTGAAAAACCAGATAAAAATAAGGATTTGATAGATTACTACGTAGAATATGTTTCGGTAAAAGAGGTTTTGGCTGCACAAAAAGAATCAGAAGATGTAGCACCAAATGGTTCTGTATTGGATTTGACATGGCAGTGGAACCATAACCCAGACAATTCTAAGTGGTCTTTATTAGAAAGAAAAGGTTTTCTTAGATTAAAAACATGCAATGTAGTAAGTGATATACAACAAGCACGAAATACACTTACTCAGCGAACTCTTGGACCAAAATGTTCTGGATGGATATTGATGGATGTAAGAAATATGAAAGATGGTGATTATGCTGGACTTGCTGCTTTTCAAAAAGAGTATGGCTTTATTGGCGTAAAAAAACAAGGTGAAGAATTTTATATTGTAATGGTCGAAAAAGGCAAAGAAGTAGAATACACAAAACTTCAACAGTTAATGGTTTATTTAAAAATAGATTTTGACTTTGAAATAGATAAAGCGTATTTTTATTACAGTTACAATGGAATAAATTGGATAAAATTTGGTTCAGATTTAACGATGCGCTATACTATCCCACACTTTATAGGCTATAGGTTTGCAATATTCAATTTTGCTACTAAACAAACTGGCGGTTATGTAGATATCGATTTCTTTAAATTTTCAAGCAAGCTCACAGGGGAAAAAACTGAAGAGGATTTGAAAGCCTATCTTAAGGAAGATATCATTGAACTTAGTAATGACATCGATAAAAACTATGAATTAACAGTTTCGCTAAATAGCTTACCAAAGGGCAAGAAAGCTACACAAATCAATATACTTCTGAAATTTCCTTGGGAGCTTGATGTTCTTGAGGCTCTTGTTGCTGATAAGCGGATTAAAAATGCAGTTGTTTTAGTTGAGAAGAAAGGTAGTGATCAAGCATTAATAAATATTAAGAATATTGATACTGAGGCATTAGACAATGACAATAGATGGATAGATTTAGTTAATATTAAATTAAAGCAAAGAGAGAAATTAACAGAATCTTTTTGTGATGAGATTAGAATTCAATCATTAACTGTAAATTGTGAAAAAGAAAAGATCAACTATAGGAGTGAAAGTGCAGTGACGAAAGTAAAATTTGTAGCACCGAAAAACCCTATTGGGAAAATTCCCACAAATGCAAATCCGTTAATAGCTCACAAGTTTGGCGCTGACCCTGCAGTTTTAGTCTATAAAGACAGGGTTTACATATATCTTACTAATGATATTTTAGAGTATGATGATAATGGCAACATTAAGGATAACACATATAGTAAAATAAACAAAATTACCATAATCTCTTCGGATGACCTTGTTAATTGGACAGACCATGGAGAGATTGAAGTAGCCGGTCCAAACGGTATTGCTAAATGGGCAACTCAATCGTGGGCACCGAGCATAGCTTACAAGAAGACAAATGGAAAAGATAAGTTTTTCCTTTATTTTGCTAATAATGCAAGTGGTATAGGAGTTTTAACATCAGACACTCCAGTAGGTCCTTGGGTGGATCCTATCGGAAGGCCTTTGATTTCAAGGTCAACACCAGGTGTTGAAGGGGTTGTATGGCTGTTTGATCCTGCAGTCTTTGTAGATGATGATGGCAAGGCATATATTTATTTTGGTGGAGGAGTTCCACAGGGCCAGGATGCTATGCCAAACACTGCACGTGTTATGCAGCTTGGCAGTGACATGATAAGCGTTGTTGGTAGTGCTGTTACTATTCCGGCACCCTTCATGTTTGAAGACTCTGGGATAAACAAGATTGGCAATACCTATTACTATTCCTACTGTACAAACTTCTACAGCGGAGCAAGACCGCAAGGCAGTCCGCCTGCTGGTGTAATTGCATACATGACAAGCAAAAGTCCAATGGGACCGTGGGAATACAAGGGGGTTATACTTAAAAATCCTGGCAACTTCTTTGGGGTTGGTGGAAATAACCATCACCAGTTGTTTGAATTTAATGGCAAGTGGTATATAGCATACCATGCACAGACCCTCGCAAAGGATATGGGGGTTGCGAAAGGTTACAGGTCACCGCATATAAACCAGGTGGAAATTGAAAACGGTAAAATAAAAGAAGTAATTGCCGACTACAGAGGAATAGCTCAGGTGAAAAATTTTGACCCATACAGAATGGTTGAGGCAGAGACATTTGCATGGTGTGCAGGAATTTCGACAAAGAAAGCAAATGGGAGCAATAGTATGTGTTTAACAGATATAGACAGTGGAGATTGGATTGCGCTTTCTAAGGTTGACTTTGGAAATGTAGGTCCGCAGAAATTTGAGGCGATGGTTTCTAACATCAACGGGAAAGGCTATATAGAAATCAAGATAGACTCGGTTGATGGCAGAACAATTGCAGTTGCAGAGGTTTTGCCACAAAATAGTTCTACTTCGCAGTGGGTCAAAATAGAAGCAAAGGTTGAAAATGTAACAGGTGTACATGATTTGTATTTTGTGTTCAAAGGAGAAAAAGAAAGCAACTTGTTTGATATGGATTGCTGGAGATTTGTAAAGTAAAAGGAGGCCGAGAAGCATGGGAAAAAGTGCGTATAAGATTGTGATACCTTTGACTGTGGCTATTGTTCTTATCATATCAAGTGTCTTTTCACTAATATACCCGGTGGTACCAGGCGCAATAGCTCAGACAGCGTCTGTGACAACAGTAAATTTTGAAGGCAAAGATACATTCACTTTCTTTGCATATGGCAATGCCAAAATAGCAACAGAACAAATTTCAGCGATAGAAGGGAAAAAGAGCATCAAGGTCACAAACAGAAAATCCATATGGGACAGCCTCGCAATAGACGTAAAGGATGTCTTGAAAAGAGGCAAGACATGGGTGATATCAAGTTATATAAAGCACGTTGGCAAAAAGCCAATAGCATTTTCCATAACGGCTTTATATGATGACGGCAAGGGTTTAAAATACATTCAGCTTGGCGAAAAAATAGTAATGCCAAGCAAATGGGGAAAAATCGCTGTAAAATGGAAGCCAATACTGAAAAATCCAGCAAATTTGATAATAGCAATTCATCCAACAGTTGATAAGACAACCGCGTATAATGTAGACAATATTCAGATAATGACCGAGGAAGCTTATCTATCACAAGCTATAGTATATAAGGACACATTTGAAAATAATACCACTAACTGGCAGCCAAGGGGCGAGAGTGTGAAGATAAAATTAGACAGTTCAAAGTTTCATGAGGGTAACAAAAGCCTTTATGTATCTGGTCGCACAGCCTTCTGGCACGGAGCGAAAATTCCAGTAATCAAACATGTTACGCCGGGCAAACGCTACAGATTCAGTATATGGGTATACCACACATCACTTGATTTGAAAAGATTCTCCATTCTGGTTCAAAGGAAAATGGTTAATGAAGCTCAATACAGGTATGACTGGATAACTTCTAAAGAAGTTGCCGGGGATGGCTGGGAAGAAATAAGCGGAAGTTACGTTGTGCCTGATAACGATAAAATAGAAGAACTTGAATTTTACATTGAATCTCCGGATCCAACTCTTTCTTTCTGGGTTGATGACTTTACAATATCTGATACCATGAAATTGCAACAGCCAAATTATGATCTGCCTTCTTTGAAAGAAAAGTACAAAGACGACTTTAAAGTGGGTGTAGCAATTGGATATGGCGAGCTTATGAATAGCATTGACAAACAGTTTATAAAAAAGCATTTCAATAGCATTACACCTGGTAATGAGATGAAACCGGAAAGCCTTCTTAGAGGGCCTGACAAATATGATTTTACAATAGCAGATGCTTTTGTTGAGTTTGCAACTAAGAATAACATCAGTATTCGCGGACACACACTTGTGTGGCACAATCAAACCCCAGACTGGTTTTTCAAAGATTCCAACGGGAACTTTTTGAAAAAGGATGAGCTTTTAAAGAGACTGAAAAAGCATATATATACAGTTGTTGGGAGATATAAAGGCAAGATATACGCATGGGATGTTGTGAACGAAGCTATAGATGAAACTCAGCCAGATGGGTATAGAAGATCGAACTGGTACAACATTTGTGGTCCAGTGTATATCGAAAAAGCATTTATATGGGCGCATGAGGCAGACCCTCAAGCCAAGCTTTTTTACAACGATTACAACACCGAGGTACCGCAGAAGAGGATGTTTATATACAACATGATTAAAAAGATGAAGTCTAAAGGTATTCCTATTCACGGTGTAGGGCTTCAGTGTCATATAAATGTCGACAGTCCGTCTGTTGAAGAAATTGAAGAAACAATAAAACTGTTCAGTACAATTCCGGGGCTTGAGATTCAGATTACAGAGCTTGACATGAGCTTTTATCAATGGGGTTCTTCTATTTACTATGTTGAACCGTCCAGAGAGATGCTGCTGAGGCAAGCAAAGAAGTATTATGAACTGTTTAATCTATTTAAAAAATACAAAAAAATAATCAAGAGTGTTACATTCTGGGGGCTCAAAGATGACTATTCATGGCTCAGGGGAGTTTTCAACAAGCCAGATTTTCCGCTTTTGTTTGATGAACATTATGATGGCAAACCAGCTTTCTGGGCACTGATAGATTACTCAGTAGTACCACAAAATATAAATCTGCCTGCACCACCGGCTATTCCTAAATTGAATACGAAGAAATAACCCAAAGGTCAGAATATGATTGAATGGGGGAAGGTATAGTGACGAATATAAAGATTGAGAAAGGCAAGCAAATAGGCATATTTCCAGATAAATGGAAGTTTTGTGTTGGTAGCGGTCGAATAGGTCTTGCATTGCAAAAGGAGTATATAGATGCTCTTTCATATGTAAAAAAACACATAGATTTTAAATATATAAGAGCTCATGGGCTGCTGCATGATGATGTAGGTATTTACCGTGAAGATATAATTGATGGCAATGAAGTTCCATTTTACAATTTCACGTATATTGACAGAATATATGACTCATTTTTAGAACTTGGCATACGACCGTTTGTTGAAATTGGGTTCATGCCATCAAAACTTGCATCTGGTACTCAGACAGTATTTTACTGGAGGGGTAATGTTACCCCTCCTAAGGACTATGGTAAGTGGGAAAAGTTAATCAAAAGTGTTGTAAAGCATTTTATAGACAGATATGGCGAAAAAGAGGTTATTCAGTGGCCATTTGAAATCTGGAACGAACCTAATTTGAATGTATTCTGGAAGGATGCAAACCAGGCAGAATACTTCAAATTATATGAAGTTACAGCAAAAGCCATAAAAGAAGTAAATGAGAATATAAAAGTGGGTGGACCGGCAATCTGTGGCGGTTCCGATTATTGGATTGATGATTTTTTGCACTTTTGCTACAAGAATAAAGTACCGGTAGATTTTTTAACACGACATGCGTACACAGGTAAGCCTCCACAGTACACACCACATTTTGTATACCAGGATGTGCATCCAATTGAATATATGCTAAGCGAGTTTAAAAATGTCAGAGAAAAGGTAAGGAATTCGCCGTTTCCGGACCTTCCGATACACATAACCGAATTCAACAGTTCGTACCATCCGCTGTGTCCGATACATGATACACCATTTAATGCTGCGTATTTGGCAAGAGTACTGAGTGAAGCTGGTGATTACGTGGATTCTTTTTCGTATTGGACATTTAGCGATGTGTTCGAGGAAGCAGATGTTCCAAGGGCAATCTTTCATGGAGGTTTTGGCCTTGTTGCATTTAATAATATTCCAAAACCAGTTTTTCATATGTTTACCTTCTTTAATGCTATGGGAAACAAGATACTCTATAGAGATGAACATATATTAATAACGGAAAGAGAAAATGGTACAATTGCCATAGTTGCATGGAATGAAGTTATGAAAAAAGAGGAAGCAACTGATAAAAAATATAAGATAGAAATACCTGTAGATTATAATGATGTATTTATAAAGCAAAAACTAATAGACGAAGAAAACGGGAATCCATGGCGTACTTGGATTCAAATGGGCAGACCCAGGTATCCCACAAAAGAACAAATAGAAACATTAAGAGAGGTAGCAAAGCCTAAAATAAGTACATTTAGAATGATGGCAGAAAATGGTTATATTACCCTTGAATTTACGCTAAGTAAAAATGCTGTGGTGCTTTTTGAGATAAGCAAGGTTGTAGATGAATCAGATACTTATATAGGACTTGACGATAGTAAAATACCGGGTTATTAGTTGCTTTATAAAATAAAAGGAATGAGGTGTTTAATTGTGGGCGAAAATTTAGAGATGCTAAACTTATCATTAGCAAAAACATACAAAGATTACTTTAAAATAGGTGCTGCAGTAACTGCGAAAGATTTAGAAGGAGTTCATAGGGAGATTCTTTTGAAGCATTTCAATAGCCTCACACCAGAAAATGCTATGAAGTTTGAAAATATTCATCCAGAAGAGCAGAGGTATGATTTTGAAGAGGTTGACAGGATAAGAAGCTTTGCAATAGAGAATAACATGAAGATGAGAGGACATACATTTGTCTGGCATAATCAAACTCCAGGGTGGGTGTTTTTAGATAAGAATGGGGAAGAAGCCTCAAAAGAATTAGTTATTGAAAGGCTAAGAGGGCATATAAAAAGTTTGTGTGAGAGATACAAGGATGTAGTATATGCGTGGGATGTGGTGAACGAAGCAGTAGAAGATAAAACAGAAAAGCTTTTACGAGAATCAAACTGGAGAAAAATTATTGGAGATGATTATCTTAAAATAGCTTTTGAGATAGCAAGAGAATATGCAGGAGATGCAAAGTTATTTTATAACGATTATAACAATGAAATGCCTTATAAATTAGAAAAAACCTACAAAGTTCTAAAAGAGCTTTTAGAAAGAGGTACTCCAATAGATGGAATTGGTATACAAGCACACTGGAATATATGGGATAAAAATCTTGTTAGTAATTTAAAAAAGGCAATAGAAGTATATGCTTCCTTAGGTTTAGAAATTCATATTACAGAACTTGACATTTCAGTATTTGAGTTTGAAGATAAGAGGACTGACTTGTTTGAACCAACCCCGGAAATGCTTGAACTACAAGCAAAAGTATATGAAGATGTATTTGCGGTTTTTCGAGAATATAAAGATGTAATAACTTCTGTTACATTATGGGGTATTAGCGACAGACACACATGGAAAGATAACTTTCCTGTAAAGGGTCGAAAAGATTGGCCTCTCTTATTCGATGTAAATGTAAAACCAAAAGAAGCCTTGTACAGGATATTAAGATTTTAAAGATTTTTTAACGAAGAAAGGGGTTCTTTTAATGACCATCATGCAAATCAACTTTTATTCAAAGATGTTGAAGAAGAACACAACAATTTTGGCTATTTTACCCGTAGATAAACCAGATAAGAAGTTCCAAAAAGATGTTGATGGTGAAAATTTTAAAACATTATATCTTTTGCATGGCTATGCTGGTAACTACATGGATTGGTTGTGTGGAACCCGAATTGTTGAATTATCAATGCGATATAATGTTGCTGTGTTTCTGCCATCAGGTGAAAATAGTTTTTATTTAGATGATGAAGAAAAGGAAGAATATTTTGGTGAATTTGTGGGAAATGAAATTATAGAATTTACAAGAAACGTTTTTCCTATTCCTCAAAAAAGAGAAAAAACTTTTATTGGTGGTTTATCAATGGGAGGTTACGGTGCTCTTAGAAATGGACTCAAATATAATAAGAATTTTGTAGGTATAATAGCTTTATCATCAGCACTAATAATTCATAAGATTGCAGGCATTCCTAAGGATTATAGAAATGCTTATGCAAGTTATAACTATTATAGACGAGTATTTGGAGACCTAAACTCTTTAATAGGTAGCGATAAAGACATAAATGCCTTAGTTACTAAGCTAAAACAAGAAAAAGGTAGTATTCCAAAAATATACATGGCATGTGGCAAGGATGACTTTTTGGTTCAAGAAAACAGAGATTTATTTAATTTTTTGAAAAATGAAGGTATAGACGTGATTTATGTGGAAGACGAAGGTGGACATGATTGGGATTTTTGGAACAAATATATTGCAAATGCTTTTGAGTGGATGAGTAAAGTTTCTGACTAAGTCTTCACGTATCTTGTTTTAAGTTTTACAAATAGATTTGGGGGTGAATAGGTTTTTTTAACTCTATTTTATTGAGGAGGAGGATGAAAAATGAAAAAAAAGTGGACAAATTTCTTGTCAATTTTAGTTATATGCATTGCAATGGTTTTCTTTTTTACTTCGTGTACTATTCAGTCTGCTATAGAGCAGAAGAAAAGTGTTGAGGAACTCTTGGGCAAAATAGGTGAGAGTGAGGACAAAATAAATTCAAGGGGGCAACCAGCAACAATGAAAGAGAATGAAGTTGAAGATTATGCTTTAAAAGATGTATATAAGGATTATTTCCTGGTTGGAGCAGCAATTAATGGCTATTCTGTTGAAACTGCTGCTATCAATCACCCTGGTATGGTTGCAATTTTAGAGAAACACTTTAACAGTACTACACTCTCTAATTTGATGAAGCCCCAATACCTTTTAGATTATGAAGCTACAAAAGCAAGTAAAGATGGAATGCCAGTGTGCAAATTTGACAGCTGCATACCTGCTTTACAATTTTGTAAAGAATATGGCATAAAAATGAGAGGACATGTGTTAGTATGGCATAATCAGACGCCAGAATGGTTTTTCCACAAAGACTATGATGTATCGAAACCACTTGTAGATGCTGCTACTATGGAACGCCGGTTGGAAAGTTATATCAAACAGGTAATTGAATTTTGTCAAAAAAATTATCCCGGTGTTGTCTATTGCTGGGATGTTGTTAACGAAGCTATACTTGATGATGGTTCATGGAGAGAAACCAATAATAATTGGTATACCATTATGAAAGAAAAGTATGTGGAAAAGGCATTTTATTATGCAAGAAAATATGCCAAAAAAGATGTTGCCCTGTTTTACAATGATTACAATGTTTTTCTCCCTGCAAAGAGAGAAGCAATTTATAATCTTGCTCAGAAACTTAAAGAAAAAGGATTGATTGACGGGTTGGGTCTTCAACCTACAGTAGGCTTGAATTATCCTGAATTAGATTCTGATGATATAGATTCATTCAAAACGACATTAGAAACATTTGCAAAACTTGGCTTACAAATTCATATTACTGAGTTAAATTTTGAAATAAAGGGAGATGAGAGCAATCGTACTCCTGAAAATCTCAAAAAACAAGCAGATAGGTATTACGAAATGATGAAGTTATTATTGAAGGAAGATACTGATAATGGTGGGCTCTGCAACATAACTTGTGTTACTGTTTTTGGTATCTGTGACGATTATCCTCTATATAAAAATTTTAAACAGTGCATGTATCTTTGGGATAAAAATTGCAATCCTAAACCTTGTTTTTACTCATTTCTCCAAGCAGGTTTAGACTGGAAGGCGTCTTTATTAAGCAAATAAGAATGGACAACACTTATAGAGAGGAGGAAAATAATGAAAATAACTATTAATTATGGAAAGAAACTTGGCAAAATAAATAAATTTTGGGCAAAATGTGTTGGAAGCTGTCATGCAACAACTGCATTAAGAGAAGACTGGCGAAAGCAATTAAAAAAATGTCGTGATGAACTTGGTTTTGAGTATGTTCGATTTCACGGTTGGTTGAATGATGATATGAGTGTTTGTTTTAGGAATGATGATGGGCTACTTTCATTTTCATTCTTCAACATAGATTCTATAATTGATTTTCTTTTGGAGATAGGTATGAAACCATTTATTGAACTAAGCTTTATGCCAGAAGCGTTAGCATCAGGTACAAAGACAGTTTTCCATTACAAAGGAAATATAACGCCGCCGAAATCTTATGAAGAATGGGGTCAGCTTATTGCGGAGTTAGCAAGGCATCTTATTAGCAGATATGGGAAAAATGAAGTAAGAGAATGGTTTTTTGAGGTATGGAACGAACCAAATCTAAAGGATTTCTTCTGGGCAGGAACAATGGAAGAATATTTTGAACTTTACAAATATGCTGCTTTTGCAATAAAGAAAGTGGACTCCGAACTAAAGGTTGGTGGACCAGCTACTGCAATCGATGCATGGATACCTGAACTAAAAAATTTTTGTACAAAAAATGGTGTTCCAATAGATTTTATTTCAACGCATCAATATCCAACAGATTTAGCATTTAGTACAAGTTCAAATATGGAAGAGGCTATGGCAAAAGCAAAGAGAGGTGAATTAGCAGAGAGGGTAAAAAAGGCTTTAGAGGAAGCATATCCATTGCCTGTTTACTACACTGAATGGAATAACTCTCCAAGTCCTCGAGATTCATATCACGACATACCTTACGATGCTGCTTTTATTGTAAAAACAATAATTGACATTATAGATTTACCACTTGGGTGTTATTCTTATTGGACATTTACAGATATTTTTGAAGAATGTGGACAGAGTTCATTACCTTTTCATGGGGGATTCGGGCTTCTAAATATTCATGGTATACCAAAACCATCCTATAGAGCATTTCAAATTTTAAATAAATTGAGCGGAGAGAGGATTGAGATAGAGTTTGAAGATAAAAGTCCAACCATTGATTGTATAGCTGTCCAGAATGACAGAGAGATAGTACTCGTGATCTCAAACCATAATGTTCCGTTGTCTCCTATTGATACCGAAAATATAAAAGTTGTTTTAAAAGGTATTAAGGATTGCCGAGAAGTTTTTGTTGAGAGAATAGATGAACATAATACCAATCCAAAAAGAGTATGGCTTGAAATGGGCAGTCCTGCGTATCTCAATAGAGAACAGATTGAGGAGTTGACAAAAGCATCAGAACTGAAAAAAGAGAAAATTTCGTGGGGGACTGTAAATAATAATGAAGTTACATTTGATTTGATTGTCTTACCTCACTCAGTTGTGGCTGTTACAATTAAGAATGGTTAGTAAAAATGTCAGTCGAGTAAAGCAATTTTGCATGTTTCTTTCAATTTTTGGTTTTGACATCTCAAACAATGTCAATTAAAATAAAAGTATAGTATTTTGCATATTCAACATAGTATAAATTATATAGAAGGGTAATTTAAATACCCTTTTATTTTTTGTTAATTAGGGGGTGTTCTTGTGGCCAAGAACCATACAAAATCTAAGACATCTGCCACAGCCACCGTTTTAGACCAGAAAAAAGCTAAGTTTGTCCCTAAAATAATTGAAGATAATTTGAGCAGTAAACAGAAAGACAATCAAACGAACAAATGGGCGAATAAAAAAATTGGACTGGCAGATGAAGAAAAACATAATGAGAAAAAGACTATTAAAGTTGAAAAAAACAGTCAAAGTTTACATATATCATTTGTCGATTTAACTAAACAAATTAAATCAAAGTTTGTACAGAAATTAAAATTGATAAAAGACAATATACGAGCAAGAATATTTAAATCTGTTCAAAAAAGTCAGAAACCTTTAAAGTCCAATGTTCAAGATGAATTTATCTTTTTATCTTATAAGTACAGAAAAAGTCCATTAAAAGAGCTTTTTGAAGAGATAGTAAGACTTATTATTGGACTTAAATACATTGGCAATATCAGACAATCAAAAGAAAACATGCTGAAACTTAAAATATTTTCGACCTTAGCTTTGATGTTTCTTATGGTATTTATAATAAACAGAATGCCAACAACTTATCAAAAAGCTTATGCAGTTATACTCAATGGAAGTATTGTAGGGTACGTAAAGGACAAAATGGAAGTGCAAAGGCTTTTTGGTAGTTTGAAAGAAGAAATCTCAATAAAACATGGGACAGATGAGTTTGTTTTTCAAAACAAGCCACAGCTTAAGGAAATTCCGCCCGGTCTGTACAAAAATACGAGTTTAGATAGTCTCAAAAACACTATAATAGAAAAAGGTGTTGTTCTTGTAAAAAGGTATGCGCTGTTTGTAAATTCAAAAGCTTATTTAATCTTTGACAATCCGAATGTTCCTCAGAATATTTTGAATAAGCTAAAAATTATTTACTATAAAAAGGATGCAAAGTATGCAAAGTTCTTAGAAAAAGTGGAGATAAAACCTGTTTATGTTAAAACAGATATTAAGGTTGTAACAGAGGACCAGGCGTTAAATAAAATAATGTTTGGCAAAGATGAAGTCATTGAATATACAATCAAAGAAGGGGATACACTCTGGGATTTAGCAAGAAAATACAATATCTCTGTTGATGATATTTTTGCATCAAACCCAGGACTTACCGAAAAGATAATGCCAGGGCAAAGGATAAAACTTTCTCAAATGACACCACTTGTAAATGTTGTTCTTGAAAAAGAAGTTGAGTTTGTAGATACTCTGCCAAAAGAAGTTAAAACAATAAAATCAGATAAATACTACACTACACAAACTATAGTAAAACAGGAAGGTAAAAACGGCAAAGCAAAAATAAAAGCAAAGATTGTATATTTAAATGGACTTGAGTATGATAGACAGATAATTTCTCAGCAGGTGCTTGAAAAACCTGTGGATAGAATTGTAGTTATTGGGACTAAAAAGCCACCGAGATATTTTGCAACAGGAAGATTTTCATTTCCAACATGGGGTGTGCTGACTTCACGATTTGGCTACAGAGGAAGAGAATTTCATGAGGGGATAGACATTGCTGTTCCGTGGGGGTCAAATGTATATGCAGCAGACGGTGGTATTGTTGAATTTGTTGGATGGCTTGGTGGCTATGGCAAGCTGATTATAATAAATCATCAAAATGGATACAAGACATACTACGGTCATCTTAGCAGGTTTTTGGTAAGCCCAGGACAGAAAGTTGCAAAAGGGCAGCTTATTGCCAAAAGCGGGTCAACCGGTAGAAGTACAGGTCCTCATCTTCATTTTGAGGTGAGGAAAAATGGCGTACCACAAAATCCGCTTATGTATCTGCGCTAATAAAGGAATTTCAAGTACAAGTATAAAAAAAAGGCTGGTTGATGCTTCAAAAAAGCGACAAACCAGCCTTTTATTTTTACCAGTCAATTTCAATTTTATATTCAATTGGGTCTTTCACGCCCACTTTTTTGAAAGCTTCAATTCGCTCTGTGCATGTTCCGCACCTGCCACAGGCTTTTTGACCACCTTTGTAACATGACCAGGTTAAACTGTAATCTACCCCAAGTTCAAGTCCTCTTTTTAGAATATCCTCTTTTTTCATATCAACATAAGGTGCTTCAAGCTCAAGGCCTATATAGTCAGCAAGATATAGTGCATTTTTCATTGCCTCAACAAACTCTTTGCGACAGTCAGGGTATATAGGATGATCACCTGCATGTGCGCCATAAAACAGCTTTTTTGCCCCAAGCGATATAGCATATGCTGCAGAAATAGAAAGCAAAACCATGTTCCTGTTTGGAACAACTGTCTGTTTCATGGTGCTGTCGGTGTAATATCCCTCTGGCACATCCCAGTCAGGCGTTGTGAGTGCAGATGGTGCAAGATCTGCAAAAAATGAGATATCAACAATCTTGTGATGGATGGATAAAAGACTGCATGTCTTTTTTGCAAACTCAAGCTCTTTTGAATGTTTTTGTCCGTACAAAAAACTTATTGCAAAGACTTCATAGCCTTGACTTTTAACATCATAAAGAAGTGTTGTAGAGTCCATTCCGCCAGATAACACTACAACTGCTTTCATTTTTAAAGTTTTTCACTCCTTTGCAGCGATAACATCGACTTCTATAAGAGCACCTGGCAAAAGCTTTGCCTCAATGGTTGTTCTTGCAGGGAAATTCTGCGTAAAGATTGTGGAGTAAACTTCGTTAAACTTTGCAAAATCCTCAAGTGAGGACAAGTATACATTTACTTTGACAACATCTTCAAAAGAAAATCCAGCATCTTTCAAAATAGCTTCAATGTTCTTAAAAACAAGCTGTGTTTGAATTTTAATATCGTCACCCTCTATTTTTCCAGACATTGGGTTTATGGCAAGCTGTCCTGAGACAAAAAGAAGATTTCCAACCTGCACAGCATGCGAATACGGTCCAACAGGTTTTGGAGCATCATTTGAAACTATATATTTTTTCATTATAAATCACTCTCCTTGAAAAATTTATTCAAGTTTGTTGCCACAATAAGGACAGTACAAAAAAGTCTTTGAAACTCTTCTTTGACAGTTTGGACAAAAATCAAACCTTTCATCCTCAAATCCATACGAAGGTTCAAATTTTCTAAAGAGTTCAACGTCGGCAAGAGTGATTGGGGTGTCAATTCCACGTTCAAGGTCTTTAGCAAGCCGCTGATTTGTAATTATATAAATTCGATTACAGCAGCTTGTTTGCAAAAAATACCTAACATTCCACCTGAAAAGTGGGATAAAGAAAAAATGAAAATAATTATAAACTTTAAGCAAAGTATGGTTTCCTTTTCTTGTGCAAAAAGGGCAAACTGTCACATCTATCTGCCGTATAGCTTTTGCTTTCTCTTCAATGCCAAATATACCTATAAAAAACATTCTTAATATATCCAGCTCCTCATAAAACATTACTCTTTTTGTATTTTATCATTTTAGGTTTTGATTTTAAAGATTTGTGATATAATTTTATTGCAACTTATAAAGTGCACATCAAGATTTGTAAGGATGGTGAATGCAAAGGTGAAGGTAGTATTTGTGGGTAAAAATAAAGAACTTGAACTAAAAGGGCCAAAGACAGTAATAAATTTAGCTAAAGAACTTAATATAACCTTGGAGGCAAACGTGCTTATCAGAAATGGTGAGATAGTTGCACCTGATGATATTTTAAATGATGAAGACACAATTGAGGTTATCTCAGCTGTTTCAGGTGGTTAGGAGTTTTGAAAGGAGCTGAAAAAGGTTTTGAAGTGTGTAAGATGTAAAGCAAAAGGCATAATTTATCTCAAACGCCACAATGCAGCTTTTTGCCAGGATTGTTTTTTATATTACTACAAAAATCAGGTAAAGAAAAATATAAAAAGGTACAAGATGTTTGACAAAAAGGATAAGATTTTGGTGGTAATTTCCGGCGGGAAAGACAGCATGGCTCTATGGCATGTGTTGGCAAATGAAGGGTACAGTGTTACAGGAATGTATATAAACCTTGGAATTGGCCAGTATTCTGACAAATCGCAGCAGGTTGTAGAAAGCTTTGCACAAAAAAGCGGTCTTGAGCTTATTGTAAAAGATATTAAAAAAGAGTATGGGCTTGACATATACAAACTTTCAAAGCTTTTAAAAAGAAGCACATGTTCCATTTGCGGTTCAATAAAAAGATACCTCTTTAATAAAGTAGCATATGATGGCGGGTTTTCAGTTGTTGCAACAGGTCACAACCTTGACGATGAAGCAGCAACGCTTTTAGGAAACGTTCTTTCATGGGAAGAAGGATATCTTGCAAGACAGTCGCCTGTGCTCGAGTCTACTCATCAAAAGCTTGTAAAAAAAGTAAAGCCGCTTTATACTCTTACAGAGCGTGAAAACTTGTTTTATGTTCTTATAAACAAAATTGAATTTTTGCACGATGAATGTCCGCACGCAACTGGTGCAAGGTCAATTCTGTACAAAGAGGTTTTGAACAGGCTTGAAGAAGAAAGTCCAGGGACAAAACAGCGTTTTATCACAAGCTTTTTAGAAAAGGGCAGGAAGCATTTTCAAGATGTCTATGAAAAGATTGAACTTAAAGAGTGCATCAGCTGCGGACAAGTTACAACAACAGAAATATGTTCATTCTGCAGATTTGCTCAGATTTTAAAGCAAAATAAAGAGGTTTAATTGAAAGATTAAAGTGGAAATTTATTTAGTGCAGATAAGAAATAAGAGCGTAAAGGGGACAAAACTTAGGCAGAAGTCGATTTATACTACAAGTATCATATTGTATGGAGTAGTTGTTAATGATAATAAAAGAGGGGATAAATAACAATACCTATCCCCTCTTTTTGTTTTTTAAACAGTACCAAGATTACTTTTTATTAGAGATAATTCTAAATTTTGCAGGAGAAATTCCCACTCTTTTTTTAAAAGCATTAATAAAGTTTGTTGGGTAATAATAGCCTACCTTTTGAGCTATTTCATTTATTGATAAGTTTGAGTTTAATAATAAATATTTAGCTTTTTCAATTCGAATATTAATTATATATTCACTTAACTTTTGACCAGTAGCTTCTTTAAAGACTGAAGAAAGATACTGGGGAGAAATTTGAAATTCCTCAGCTATTGAAGTTAAAGATAGATTAGGATTTGAATAGTTTTCATTTATATATTCGATTATTTTTTCTACAGAAATTTTCCGACTTAACGTGAGGTTGTACTTTTCAACATATTCGGTTATCTGTCCAAACATTTGTTTTATTTTGTAAAAAAAATTCTGAATTGTTTCATTATTTGTTTGTGAAATAACTTTTTCTTCTAAGTAATCTTTTAAATTTTCTGAGGGGTCGTAATTAATTAGTTTACAAGCATTTTCAAATATGATTACTATCTGTATGCACAAAACCTTCGCTTCAATTGGTGTAAGCTCGGTTTTTTGAATAATTTTTTCATATATCAATTCTAAAAGATTCTCAACAGCTAATTTATCACCTTTTAACACTGCATCATAAATCTTATTTTCAATTTCAGATGAAATAAATATATTTTTCTTCAGGTAGTGATGTTTAGGAAGATTATCAAATGAATATATTTTAAAATTGCCTGCAACAAACTTATATTTTAGAGCAGCTTCAGCTTCTTTGTAACAGTCAGAAATTGAATTAATACCAGATTTAATTGAGCTAACACCTATAGTTATGTGCATATTAAAGTTTTGTTCTAAAAAGAACTTTGCATGTTCAAGCATTCTTAATATTTCAGAGATTTCAGATTTATCATTTGTCAGGTTTAAAACTATTGCAAACAAATCAGACGATAAAATGATATTAAAACATTTATTGCTGTTTGTGGAAAGTATCTCACCAAAAACGTTAAAAACTATAAATCGCAAAAGTTCATGGTTCAAAGATATCTTTGTTGATAGTTCATTTATATTATTTACCTCTATTAGTATTACACAAAAATATTCTGAGATAAAATTGAGTTGATATCTTTTATATTCATTTTTATCTATCATTAGTATGTTGCCTTTTAGAAGATTTTCTATAAAAGAATATTGAATTATAGGTAAGATATCATTTAATTGACGTTTAAGGACTTCCTCTTCCTTAACTAACATTTGGGCAATCTCTTTAAGCATGAGAGATTCTTTTTTCTTCAATAATTGTATATTTTTATAAACATTTAGCTTTCTAAATAGTATATCTTTTATTTCACTAACAGGATGATAACTTTTTTGGCTAAGTATTACTATAAGCGGAATCCCAGTTATAATCGATACAAAGATAAAAAGCAAAAAATAAAATCTGAAAAAAGAAAGTTCTCTGAAAAAGATATTAGAAGGTATAAATATTATATATTTCCAATAATGCTTATCAACAACATAAAAACATTTCCAAATTTTCCCATTATATTTGATTTGGGTAATATTGTTAATATTATTTACAGGAAAATTTAGATGATAAACTATAGGTAACAAATTTGGATTGTTATTATAGCTAACTATTATATCTCCATTTGAGTTTATTATAAAAATGTTATTCTGCTTGTATATAGAAATATCTTTAAGAAAATTTACCAGCTTGTCGTAATCTAAAAGAACAAAAAGTGTAGCTTTAGATTTATCAAATTGCCAGTTATCCAGAGTATGAAGGTAAACTATGCAGGATTTCTTTTTATTACCTAAATATTTATTGAAATTAAAGAATATGGGTTTAGAAAAATAGTTGTAATTGTTACTTGAAAGTAATTTAAACCATAAGTTACGTTTAATACTAATTGGTTCGGCAAAGTAATTAAAAAATAGTTCTACAGATTCGAAGAAGTTAGGTGTAATTACAATTTTGTCACGAGGCAAATATATACCAATTTCAATTAAAAATGGATTTGTATAATGGAATTTCAATTCGTTACAAAAATCACGAATTTCGAATATTATTTTATCCTTGTTTTCTAATGGTTTTGAATTTAGAAAAATTGAAAGATAAAAAGGACTTCGATTAATTGATTGTTGGATTAAATCCAAAGGTTTAATTATCTCATCATATATTCTCAAAGGGAGTTGGTTTAATAAAGATTCAGTATAATTGTATAGGTTTTTTTCAGAAACTTTATAAGTTATGAAGTATGTATAAATTCCTGCTAAGAAAATAATAGTAAAGATAATTATGTATGAAATTACTATTCTTACATAAATGTCTTTGCTAAATAATCTATTAAACATTTATAAACGTCACCTCTTTGTTTTCTATATTTACTATAATACAGTGAAAAGTATCTATCCACAATAATCTACTAAGAAATATTAAAAATTCATAAGCAAAGCGAAAAATTAATAAGGGAATAATTGTTAGAAAACAGCAACTAAAATATGAAAGTTTAATTATTCATAATTGACAAAAGTTAATGTTCAAACTAAAGTTAATTAGTGAAAAACATAAAAACAAAAAAGGAGTGGTTTTTAAATGAAAAGACACAAAATGATTTCAAAAACTGTAATGTTAATTTTATTGTTAAGCTTAATTTTATTAAACACTTTACCTAATTTGTCAGCCTTAGGTGCCACAAAAAGTACTAAGCCAACATTAACTTATTGGGTTAATTTAAGTGGGCGAATAGGGGCACACTATCAGAATTATTCTCAATTGCCTTTGTATCAAATGATAATGAAAAAATTTAATGTCAATATTCAATTTCTGCATCCACCTCAAGGCGGTGAAACTGAGCAATTTAATTTGATAATAGCAACAAGGCAACTTCCAGATATTATGGAAGCTTCTTGGGAAGGATATCCTGGAGGAGTTTACAAAGCTATTGAGGACAGAATAATAATTAAACTCAATCCTTATTTAGAAAAATACGCGCCCAATCTTAAAAAATTTTTGGATTCAAGACCAGATATAAAAAAGATGATGACTTTAGATGATGGAACTGTGTATAACTTTCCATTTATCCGTGGCGATAGAATACTCTGTATTTTTTACGGACCAATGATAAGAAGGGATTGGTTGAAAAAGCTCAATCTTCAAGTTCCAGAAACAGTAGATGATTGGTATAAAATGTTGGTGACGTTTAAGAACAATAAAAATAAACTGCCAGGTGTAAAAACACCTTTTTATCCATTTAGTATATTAGCATATGGAACAAATAATGGTAATCCACGTCGTACGTTTGATTATTGTGGATTTTTAGTAGGTGCTTGGGGCTTCAAGACAGATTTTTATGTTGAAAATGGTAAAGTTAAATTCGGTGCATTGCATCCAAATTTTAAGGATTTCATTGCTGTATTGCAAAAATGGTGGAGAGAAGGATTAATCGATCCAGACATAATAACAACGAATAACTCCGGTATAGAAGCAAAGATTTTAAATAATCAAGTTGCTTCTTTCCTTGGTCTCATTGGTGGGAATATGGGGACATTCTTAGCAAACAAGAAAGGAACTGAATTTGATTTAATAGGTGTACCATACCCTGTTCTTAAAAGAGGACAAACACCTGAATTTAGTCAAATGGATTTTTATTATAGAAACTACGGAGCTGCAATAACAACCGCATGTAAAAATATTCCTTTAGCAATGAAAATCTTAGATTGGGCTTATAGCAAGGAAGGACATATGGCATATAACTATGGCATTCTTGGGAAAACATATAACATCATAAAAGGCAAGATATACTATACAGACCTTATCTTAAGAGATTCACAAGGTCCTGTTTCTGCAATATCTAAATATACACGTTCTCAAGTAGATGGTCCTTTTATTCAGGCTAAGGAATTTGTCGAACAAACTCGTCTTCCACAACAAGTAGAGGCAGCCCAAAATTATGCAAAGTCTAAAAATGATAAATGGCTTCCTCCTCTTTCGTTGACAACAGATGAGGCACAAAAGTTAAGTAACATAATGAATACAATTAACACCTATTATGATGAGACGTTTTCAAAACTAATTACAGGTAAGTCAAATGACATACAAGGTTTGGTGAAAACACTTAAGAAAATGCGAATAGAGGAAGCAATAAAAATATATCAAATAGCTTATGACAGATATGTTAAAAGATAAATTTAATGCACCACAGGCTTACCTAAGAAAGGTGGCCTGTGGTGAAACAAAATATTGTTCTGTTTTTAGACAATGCAAATTGCCAAGGAGGAAATAGATATTATGAAGATATCAAACAAAACAAAAGTAAATTTTTATGATTTTATAAAAGATTTGAAACGAAACAAAAATCTTTATTTTATGATTTTGCCTATACTTTTGTACTATTTGGTATTTCATTATATTCCAATGTATGGTCTCCAAATAGCTTTTAAAGATTTTTCACCTGCAAAAGGCATAATAGGAAGTCCATGGGTAGGATTAGAAAAATTCAAAGAGTTTTTTGTGTATGATAGTTTCTATGTTTGGAGGATTATTCGAAATACAATTTTAATAAACGTGTATGACATTGTTTTTGGTTTTCCGGCGCCAATCATTTTTGCGTTGTTATTGAACGAAATAAAAAATAGTTTTTACAAAAGGACGCTTCAAACTATTAGTTATATGCCTCATTTTATATCGACAGTTGTAATAGTTGGTATTATCTTAGACTTTTTTTCAAGAGACGGACTGGTAAATTATATTTTAAAGACCTTAGGAATAGTCAAAGAACCAATTGCTTTTATGTCAGAGCCAGGGTGGTTCAGACCATTATATGTTGGTTCTGGGATATGGCAAAATCTTGGATGGGGTTCAATAATTTATTTAGCAGCAATTTCTAATATTGACTCTCAGCTCTATGAAGCAGCAATTATTGATGGTGCTGGCAGATTAAAACAAGCATTGTATATTACATTGCCGGGAATAATGCCTACAATAATCATAATGTTTATTTTGAGAGTGGGTAGCATTATGAATGTAGGTTTTGAAAAAGTATTTTTAATGTATAATCCGTTGGTCTATGAAACAGCTGATGTCATTTCTACATATGTTTATCGAAAAGGTCTTTTAGAAATGGACTATGGTTATGGTGCAGCGGTAGGTCTTTTCAATTCAGTTGTAAATTTTGGATTTGTAATTTTGACAAACTATATCAGTAGAAAATTTACAGAAACCTCGTTATGGTAATAATTGAAATGGAGGGAAGAGAGTAAATTATGAAAAAAAGGAGTATTAGTGAAGCATTATTTGATATAATGAATTATATGTTTTTGGGAGTTTTATGTTTTTCTATGCTATATCCAATGATATATGTAATATTCGCTTCTTTAAGTGATCCTATAAAAATTATGGCATATAGAGGACCGCTTTTAAAGCCAATTGATTTTTCTTTAAAAGCTTACAAACTTCTCTTGGATTATCCAATGATTTGGATAGGATATAGAAACACTATTATATACGTTGTATTGGGAACTACTATTAATATGTTGCTCACTACAATAGGCGGATATGTTCTTTCAAGAAAAAATTTAAAACTAAAAAATCCAATAATGTTTTTTATTGTGTTTACAATGTATTTTAGCGGTGGTATGATACCAACATATGTAGTAATAGAATCTTTAGGTTTAGTTGACACAATATGGGCAATGATATTACCAGGAGCAGTCTCTACAATGAACTTGATAATAATGAGAACTGGTTTCCAAACTGTACCTGAAAGTTTAGAAGAATCAGCAAGGATAGATGGGGCAAATGATTGGGTTATACTTTTTAAAATTATGATTCCACTTACTATGCCAACAATTGCTGTTATGATACTTTTTTATGCCGTAGGACATTGGAACTCTTTTTTTAATGCTATATTATATTTAAGAAAAAGAGAACTTTATCCTCTGCAGCTTGTCCTAAGAGAGATTTTAATTATGAGTGATACTATGTATATGCAAACAGGAGTATCTGATGCAGAAGATAGATTAGCGTTAACAAGACTTATTAAATACGCAGCGATAGTAGTTTCTACAGTTCCTATATTGTGTCTGTACCCATTTCTGCAAAAATACTTTGTTAAAGGAGTCTTAATTGGTGCAAT
This sequence comes from Caldicellulosiruptor diazotrophicus, assembly GCF_017347585.1. Classification (NCBI taxonomy): domain Bacteria; kingdom Bacillati; phylum Bacillota; order Caldicellulosiruptorales; family Caldicellulosiruptoraceae; genus Caldicellulosiruptor; species Anaerocellum diazotrophicum. Next base: position 2,323,041 of record NZ_AP024480.1, on the reverse strand, counting down.
CAAAGAATAATAAAATAAACTTGTATTATAGTGAAGGAAAGGTGAAAACTATGGTTAGATTATTTACTCAACATAAAATTAGAAGACAAAAAGAGTTAGAAGGATTTTGGGATTTTGCTATATTAGAAGACAGAGAAAATATATTTAATAAAAGTTTTACGCACAAAATGTGGGTACCGGGATGTTGGGAGACATATCCTGAATTTTCTAACTATAGAGGAAAAGCTTTGTACAAAACTATAATAGAATGCGATAATAATACAAATTTAAGGCTTATTTTTAAAGGTGTGAGTCATACAGCAGAAGTTTATTTTGATAATATTAAAGTTGCAAATCATTATAATGCTTATACTCAATTTGACACAATCATAAAAAATGTGGAAAAAGGTAAGCATGAACTACTTGTATTGGTTGATAATTCATTTTCAAATGATTCAGTTCTTCATATTCCTAATGATTATTTTACATATGGTGGAATAATCCGGCCAGTAGTAATGGAAGAAATAGAAGATATATTTATCGAAAGATTAGAATTTTCACCTACATGGATTAAAGATAATACATGGGCTGCAGAAATTTCTATTTACGTAAGAAATGTTTCGAGTAAAGAGTTTACTATAAAAGTAAAGGGTAATTTAGATGATTATGAATTAGATTTTGGTATCTGGAATGTTAGAGAAAATCAATTGATTAAGATAACAAAAAGATTTGAATTTAATGATGTAAAAGTTTGGAGCTCGGAAAATCCCCACCTTTATTTATTGAATGTAAGATTATGGAATGAAGATGACAAATGTATAGATGATTTGATCGAAAGAGTTGGATTCAGAGAGGTAAAAATAAAATCAAATAGGATTTACTTAAATGGCAAACCTGTTTTTTTTAAAGGATTTAATCGTCATGAAGATCATCCAGACTATGGGTGTGCACTCCCGTTGCAAATAATGGTAAAAGATATAATGCTCATAAAACAAAGTGGTGCTAACATGATAAGAACAAGTCATTATCCGAATGATGAAAGATTTTTAGATTTATGTGATGAATTTGGAATCTATGTTTGGGAAGAAAATCATGCAAGAGGATTAACTTTGCAGCATATGCAAAATCCAAATTTCGATATTCAATGTGAAAATTGTAATAGAGAAATGGTTTTGAATCATTACAATCATCCATCAATTGTTATTTGGGGTATTTTAAATGAATGTGCGAGTCAAACTCCCGAAGGAAGAGAAAAATATAAAAAACAAATCGAACAAATTAAGGGAATGGATAAAACAAGACCAATAACTTTTGCAAGCTGTATGCATTTTTCAGATTTGTGTTTGGACCTTGTTGATATTGTTTCTATGAATGTGTATTCGGGATGGTATGAAGATAGAGACACAAATGAATTTTTTGATAAATTATATTCTTGGATTCAACAAGCAGGTGGGGCAGGAAAACCGATTATTATTAGCGAATTTGGAGCAGAAGGGCTTTATGGTTTTAGAGATCCCTTTTCAAGAGTTAAGTGGTCTGAAGAAAGACAAGCTGATATATTAGAAGACAATCTAATAGTATACTTAAACAGAGAAGAAATATCAGGAGCATTAATTTGGCAGTTTTGTGATTGTAAAGTAACTGAAGAAGGAAAAGTCTTTTTAGGACGTGCCAGAACAAAGAATAATAAAGGTGTGTTTGATGAGTATCGCCGTCCAAAAATAGCTTATGACATCGTGAAAAGATTTTTTAGCCAAAAGTAAGGTTAAAAATATAAGTCCCTATGCGATGAGTATTAAATTAATCGTCGCATAGGGTCAAATATTATATAAAACATAAAAATATTTAAACACCTTTGATTTTATCAGACCATATAATTTTATGTATCTGAAGCTGCACTCTTGTATCAAAAAGCTTGTTTTCAATAAGAAATTTTACAATTTCAGCTGGTTTTATCATTCCAAAAACAGGGCTGAAAAAGATATTGCACCTTGGCTTGAAGGTCTTTATTATTCTTTCCGCACTTTTTAAATCTTCATATGTGCCAACAACAAACTTGAGCACATCTTTTTTACCAAGAAAGTTGATATTGTCAACAATCATCCTGTCTTCCATACCACTTGACGGGCATTTGTAGTCCATGGTGATAATAGCATCTCTCGGCACATGCTTTATGCTGACAGAACCGTTTGTTTCGACGTTGACCTCAAACCCTTCACTTATTAATCTATCTATTAATAAGTAAATATAAGGTTGTATAAGAGGCTCTCCACCAGTGAGCGTAACTTTTTTAATTTCTGTTGAAGCAATAAAGTTCATGAGATTATCAACATCAATTTCTTCATATTCTGGATTTTCATTTGCGTACTTTGTATCACACCAAGAACAACTGAGATTACATCCTGCAAACCGCACAAACACGGCAGGATATCCACTTCTTATGCCTTCCCCTTCGATACTTACAAATTTTTCCACTACATTAAATTTGATAGTATTTTCGTTCTTAATGGTTTGAGCCGACAATGATACCATCACCCTTTTTGAAATCTTCTTTAATTTTAACATATTGACAACTTTCTATTCAAAGAGTAAAATTTAATTCGTATCAAAAATATTTATATTCGAAATATTCGATACGAAATAATTTATTATATGGTGGTGCAAATGGAATTAAGAGAAAAGAAAATAAGGCTTTTAAGGTTACTAAAAGAAGTGTCAGTCAAAATAAAAGAGGCGCTAAAGTATAAAAGGGATGAATTTGAAATACCTGCACCTCATTGGATGATAATGGCGATGCTTGATGAAAACGGCAAAATGAAGGTGGGTGATTTGAGCGAAAAGATTGGTCTTTCAAACAGCACAGTGTCAGGAATATTAGATAAGTTGGAAGAACAGGGGTTTATTGAAAGAATTAGAAGTAATGAAGACAGGAGAGTTGTTTGGGTGCAAACAACTCAAAAGTTCAAAGAATGCCTCTACGAGCACTTCAAAGAGGCAGAAAAGCAGTTTGAAAATTTACTCAGCAAAGCAACAGAGGATGAGATAGACAAAGTGCTTGAGGGCTTTGAAACGCTCAAAAGAATCTTGGAAAGATAAAAACTCAAAATATAATAGCAAAAAGGGTGATAGAAAGTTGAAAAAAGTACTCAAATACCTAAAACCTTATACTCTGCTTGTATTAGCAGCAATTTTGTTTGTGTTTATTCAAGCTATGAGTGAACTCACATTACCTGATTATATGTCAAAGATAGTAAATGTTGGGATACAGCAAAGCGGTATCGAAAATGCAGTACCTGAGGTTATAAGAAGTTCTACCATGGAAAAGGTGCTTTTATTTGTCCCGCAAGATAAAAAAGATGATATTTTGAGTATGTATGATCATGTGACAAAAACTTCTATTGATTACAGTAAGTATCTAAAAAAATATCCTATCTTATCAAATGAAGATATATATGTATTAAATACAAAAGAAAAAGACAAGATTGATAAGGTAAATGTTGATTTAGGCAAAGCAATTTTGGCTGTTGCTGGAATAGAAAAGATAAAGAAAGAGGCAAAAAATGGTGTTATTAACTTTAACGGCAGGCAAATACCTGCAAGTATTGACCTTTTTGCCTTATTAAAACAGCTTCCACAGCAGCAGGTAAACCAAATTCAAGAAGAAATAAACAAAAAGTTTTCGTCGCTTGGTGACAGTATGATAGTTCAAGCTGCAGCCTCTGTAATAAAAGATGAGTATAAAAAAATTGGTATAGACATAGGGAAAAAGCAAACTATGTATATTATCAGGATGGGTTTACTTATGCTTCTTTTAACATTGATTTCAGCTATCTCAACAATTTTAGTTGCATATTTTGCTGCAAAATCTGCAGCAGGCGTTGCAAGGGACTTGAGAAAAGATGTATTTTCTAAGGTTGAAAGCTTTTCTATTGAGGAGTTTGATAAATTTTCGACAGCTTCACTTATTACAAGAACAACAAACGACATCATGCAAATTCAGATGCTTTTAGTAATTGGAATTAGAATGCTATTTTTTGCACCTGTGATGGGGATTGGCGGTGTATTCAAAGCTTTGTCTAAGAGTCATTCGATGTCTTGGATAATTGCTCTTTCTGTGATAGTTCTTCTTGGACTTATAATGGTTTTGTATGCTATTGCAATGCCAAGATTTATGCTTATGCAAAAATTGATAGACAGGCTTAACCTTGTTGCAAGAGAGAATTTGTCTGGAATAATGGTTGTCCGTGCATTCAATGCTCAAGAATTTGAAGAACAAAGATTTGATGAGGCAAACAAAGACCTCACAAGGGTTGGACTTTTTATCAACAGGGCAATGGCAGTGCTATTTCCGTCGATGATGTTTATAATGAATGGTACAACTCTTTTGATTGTTTGGGGTGGTGCACATTATATTGAAAATTCAAGTATGCAAGTTGGTGATATGCTTGCGTTTATGCAGTATTCTATACAGATAATCTTTTCATTTTTGATGCTTTCAATGCTCTTTATCCTTGTACCAAGGGCCGCTGTTTCTGCAAGACGTATTGAAGAGGTTCTTTCAACAGAACCTACAATTAAGAATCCTGAAAAGCCTGAAAAGTTCAGAGAAGATATGAAGGGTATGGTAGAGTTTAGAAATGTATCATTCAAATATCCGGGTGCAGAAGAGTATGTTCTTCAAAATATAAATTTCAAAATCTTACCAGGCCAGACAGTTGGAATAATTGGCAGAACAGGAAGTGGTAAAAGCACGCTTGTAAATCTCATTATGAGATTTTATGATGCAACAGAAGGTGAGGTTTTAGTAAACGGGGTTGATGTGAAAAGAGTAAATCTTGAAGATTTAAGGTCAAAAATAGGGTATGTTCCTCAAAAGAGCTGGCTTTTTAGCGGTACTATCAAATCAAACCTCAAGATTGGCAACGACAATGCAACAGATGAGGATTTAAGACAGGCTGCTGAGATTGCGCAGGCACTTGAGTTCATAGAAGAAAAACCTCAAAAGTTTGATACAGAGATTTCACAGGGTGGTACTAACGTATCAGGTGGACAAAAGCAGAGACTTTCAATTGCACGTGCGCTTGTAAAAAATCCTGATATTTATATATTTGATGAAAGCTTTTCAGCACTTGATTTTAGAACTGAACTAAAACTCAGAAAAGCTTTAAAAGAAAAGCTAAAGGACAAAACAGTGATAATAGTATCACAGAGGATTGCGACATTACTTCATGCAGACCAGATAATAGTTCTTGAAGATGGGAAAATAAGTGGTATTGGCAAACATGAAGAACTTTTAAGAAGCTGTGAGACTTATCGTGAGATTGCTATTTCACAGCTTCCAGAGGAGGAATTGCTGGCATGAGCGAAAGACAGACAGCATCGTACAGACCACATATGCAAAGAATGAGAAGACGCGGTCCTGGTGGACCTATGGGACCAGGATTTGTCGGTGAAAAACCAAAGGATTTTAAGACTGCTATGAAAAAGCTTATAAAGTATTTGTCTGCTTATAAATTTTCAATTATAGCAGTAATTGTTCTTGCAATGTTATCTGCTGCATTTTCAATTGCGGGTCCCAAAATTCTCAGCAAAGCAATTACAAAGATATTCGAAGGACTTATGAGTAAGATAAGCGGTTCAAGCAATGGTATTGATTTTGAGTATGTTGGTAAAATCATTTTAATTTTGTTAGGACTTTATATTGTTAGTGCTTTATTTGGCTATATTCAGGGCTGGATAATGTCTGGTGTTTCAATGAAGTTAACATACAGGCTCAGAAAAGAAATCTCACAAAAGATAAATAGACTTCCCTTGAAATACTTTGAGAGCACAAACCAAGGTGAGATACTTTCAAGAATTACAAACGATGTTGACACACTCACACAGACTTTGAATCAAAGCCTTACACAGATAATAACTTCAACTACGATGGTCATCGGTGCGCTTGTAATGATGCTGAGCATAAATGTCTTGATGACAGTAGTTGCTCTGCTGATAATTCCAATTTCTTTTTCTGTTGTTGCGCTGATAATTGGTAAGTCACAAAAGTTTTTTATGCAACAGCAGGAATATTTAGGACATGTAAACGGTCAAGTTGAAGAAGCATACGGGGGGCATGTTGTCATCAAAGCTTTCAACGCTGAAAAGAAGACGATAGACAAGTTTAACTTTTTCAACAACAAACTATATGATGCTGCTTGGAAATCACAGTTTTTGACAGGTGTTATGATGCCGCTTATGAACATAATAGGCAATCTTGGTTATGTTGTTGTAACAGTTATGGGTAGCTATCTTACTATAAAGAGGACCATCGAGGTTGGCGATATTCAGGCTTTTGTCCAGTATATAAGGTCGTTTACACAGCCAATTGCCCAGATTGCAAATATTTCAAACATTCTTCAGCAAACAGCAGCTTGTAGCGAGAGAGTGTTTGAGTTTTTAGAAGAAGAGGAAGAGGTGCCAGATACACCAAATCCAGAGATTGATCTTGAAAACATAAAAGGCAATGTAGAATTCAGAAACGTCAGATTTGGTTACAAGCCAGATAAGATTGTTATAAACAACTTTTCTGCAGATATAAAAGCTGGTCAAAAAATAGCAATTGTAGGTCCGACAGGTGCAGGTAAAACCACTATTGTAAAGCTTTTGATGAGGTATTACGATGTGAATGATGGTGCGATTTTGATAGATGGCCACGATATAAGAGAGTTCAAACGTGAAGATTTGAGGTCGTTTTTTGGCATGGTATTGCAAGACACATGGCTTTACAATGGCACAATAAAAGATAACATCCGCTATGGCAAGCCAGATGCAACAGATGATGAAGTGATAAGAGCTGCAAAGCTTGCACATGCAGACCATTTTATAAGAACATTGCCACAGGGTTACGATACAGTGCTCAATGAAGAAACAACAAATATTTCTCAAGGTCAAAAACAGCTTTTGACAATTGCAAGGGCAATCCTCAAAGACCCAAAAATTTTGATACTTGACGAGGCAACAAGCTCTGTTGATACCTTGACAGAACTGCAGATACAAAAGGCAATGGACAATCTCATGAAAGGAAGAACATCTTTCATAATAGCCCACAGGTTATCAACAATAAGAAACGCAGACCTCATCTTGGTTATGGACCATGGCGACATTGTCGAACAAGGTACACACAAAGAACTTTTGCAAAAAGGCGGATTTTATGCTCAGCTTTACTACAGCCAGTTCGAAAAGGAAGAAGAAGTGGTCTAAAGAAAAATTAATTCCTCCTCCATTTAAGTAATTTTTGGGGGAGGAATTTTTATATTAGTTTGATATTAACTTTTAAAGAATTTTTAACATAGATATAAAATGAATTTAAACTTAAGATGGTATTATACTGTTGAAAAAAAAAGAAAAATAATTTAAATTGTTGGGTTAAGTAGTAAAGGGGATTGTATGGATTATGGAGTCAAAAATAGAGACCATTGATTTAAACCTTTTTTATGGAAATGAACAAGCTCTCAAAAATGTAAATATTTCAATTCCAGAAAAAGCAATCACAGCTTTAATAGGACCATCTGGATGTGGCAAGTCTACTTTTTTAAGGACCTTGAACAGAATGAATGACTTAATAGAAGGAGTAAAGATTTGGGGAAAAGTATTTATTGATGGTACTGACATTTATGCAGATAGTATAAACCTTATAGAACTTCGCAAAAAAGTGGGAATGATTTTTCAACATCCAAATCCTTTTCCTATGAGTATATACGAAAATGTTGCTTATGGTCCAAGGATTCATGGAGTAAAAGATAAGAAAAATTTGGATGAAATTGTCGAAAGATGTCTTATAAGGGCAGGACTTTGGCAAGAGGTAAAAGATAGGCTTTCAAAAAGTGCTTTTTCGCTTTCTGGTGGACAACAACAAAGACTTTGTATTGCGCGGGCTCTGGCAGTAGAACCACAAATTCTTCTCTTAGATGAGCCAACTTCAGCACTTGACCCCCTTTCCACCCTTCGTATCGAAGAACTTCTGATAGAACTGAAAGAGTATTACACTATAGTAATAGTTACTCACAATATGCAACAGGCAGCAAGAATTTCTGACTGGACAGGTTTTTTCTTAAATGGTGAGCTTATTGAGTTTGGTAAAACAATAGATATCTTCCATGCACCCAAAGACAAAAGAACAGATGATTACATATCTGGAAGGTTTGGCTAATGCCCAAAAAATAACTTTGAGAACGAGGTAGGTAAAAATGATACGTTCGACTTTTTTAAGAGAGCTTAAAGAAATAAACTTTGAAGTTTACAAAATTGCAAGTCTTGCACTTGAAGCAATTGAAAAAGCTATGGAGGCTTTTATAAAACAGGATGTAAGTTTAGCCACTGAAGTTATCAAAAACGATACTGACATAGACAATATGATAGAGGAATTAGAGAAAAAGAGTACTATTGTTATAGCAACTCAGCAGCCTATGGCAAGCGATTTAAGACTTTTAGTAGCTGCTACAAGAATAGCAAATGATATAGAAAGAATAGCAGACCATGCTTCTGATATTTCTAAACTTGTGTTAAAGCTTGAAGGTCAACAACTCGTTGAAATTGGGAATGAAATACCCTATATGTCAGAACTTGCAAGAATGATGTTTAAAGATGTAATGGAAGCGTATATGCTTTCTGATATAGAAATGGCCAAAAAAGTAAAAGCTATGGATTGTAAAGTTGACCAGATGTTTAGGTTTCTTCTTGAAAATATAGAAAAGACAATTAAGGAAAAGCCAGAGTTCACATCTCAATGTATTTTGCTTATATTAATTGTTAAATATATTGAAAGAATAGCTGACCACGCAACGAATATAGCAGAGTGGATTGTATATAAACTTACAGGGCTTCTAAAACATGAGTGGGAATTTAATGATGCAGCTACTGAAACAAATAACATAATTATGGATAAAAGAGAAAAAAATAAACAAAATGGTGAAGAAGAAGATGTCAAGTAAACTTGATTATTTAAACTTTTTAATTGAAAGACAAAATATTGACCTTTCATTTCAACCAGTTGTGTTTGCAACATCTGCTCAGGTAATTGGCTGGGAAGTGTTTCTTATAAACCCATATGAAACTGGTTATATTGATTTAAAACTTTTGTTTGATATCATGAAAGAAAATGAACTTATTATTAAGATTGACAAAATTATTTTTAAAAAGATTGTGGATGTTTTAATCAATAATAAAAATAATATAGAAAATAGAAAATTTTTTGTAAATATCTCACCAATATCTCTTATGAATAATGATTTTACTACATTTATAGCAAGTATTCTTTCTACCAATCCTATGATAACAAAAAATATTGTATTTGAAATAAGTATAAAATCATGTGAGAATTTGTCTGTTAATGATTTGCACTATTCAATAAAAGTCCTTAAAAAACAAGGATTTACATTTTCTGCAGAAAATATAGGCTCACTTTATTTTTTTCTTGATTTCATATCTATCTCAAAACCCACCTATGTCAAAATTGGTAGGGAGGTATATCGCGATATAGCCATGGATTCTATAAAAAGTAAATACTTGCACTCTTTTATAGAATTCTGTGACGAAAGTCAAATAAAAGTTATCGCTACAATGATTGAAAAGATAGAAGAACTACTAAGTTTACTGGAAATTGGGATTGAATATTTGCAAGGATATTTTATAATGCCTCCTAATATAGAACTAAAACACACGGTCTCTAATGATATAAAAGAGCTTTTATTGGAAACTATAGAAAACCAAAGGAGATATTATCTTTTTAAAACTTCAAAAATTTGCATAGGAACGCTTTGTATAAAGATACCTTATGTTGAACCCAATGTATCGTGTGAGAAAGCTCTTGAGATTTTAGAAAAAAATCCAAAACTACATGGGCTTGTTGTAACAAAAGATGGAAAAGTTAAAGGACTTATAAAAAGGGAAAAATTTTTACTTAATTTATCTACGATGTATGGCTTTGCAGTGTACTCAAAAAGACCTGTGGCACTTTTGATGGATTCAAACCCATTGGTCGTAGAATACAATGCTTCATTAGACGATGTAGTCAGAGAACTTTCTGCAAGGGAGAATGAGGATATTCATGATTACATAATTGTAACCAAAAATGGGATGTATGAAGGTGTGGTTACAATAAAAGATTTGTTGAAAAAGTCGACACAGCTTGAAATAAGTTTTGCAAAGCATTTAAATCCGCTTACCAACTTACCAGGTAATTTATTGATTGAGAAAGAAATAAGTAACGCCTTAGAAAATGAGAAAGAATTTTATGTCTTTTATGTTGATATTGATAATTTTAAGCCATTCAACGACTATTATGGATTTGAAAAAGGTGATAAGGTTATATTACAACTTGCATCTATATTAAAACAAATACAAATGGACTGGCAAGAAAAAATTTTTGTTGGGCATGTTGGCGGTGACGATTTTATTGTAATTGTTTATGACAAAGCAGAAGTTGAGAAAATTGCTAAAAAAATAATTGAAGAATTTGATTCTTCAATTCCATATTTTTACGACAACTATGACCTTAGTAGGGGCTATATAGAATCTAAAAACAGAAAAGGAGAGGTGGAAAAGTTTGGGCTTATGAGTTTATCAGTGGCTTGTGTTAAAGTTGTACCTGGAATGTTTTCAAACGTTGAAGAAATTTCAAATTGTCTTTCGGATGTTAAAAAATTTTGCAAACAGAAGAATACCAGCTGCTATATAATATGGGAAGGTGAAACATGAAAAGAAGAATAGGAATAATCGATATCGGTTCGAATACCGTAAGGGTTGTAGTGTATGAGGTTGATAAAGGAATATTTTTTAGATTAATCGAAGATGAAAGCATAGTAGTAAGACTTGCAGAATATGGAGAAAACAACCAGATACCTTCTTATAAGATTTCGCTTTTAGTTGAAGTACTCAATTTTTTTAAAGCGCTTTGCAAGATGAATGGAGTTGCAAAACAGGATATATTGGTAGTTGCTACCGCTGCTATTAGAGATGCAAGCAATAAGATGGAAGTTTTGGAGAATATAAAAAAATCTACAGAATTAGAAGTTAAAGTACTTTCAGAATTTGAAGAGGCAAACTATAACCTGTGGGCAATAAAATGTTCTTTAAACTATCAAGATGGACTTTTGGTTGACATTGGCGGTGGAAGTACAGAGTTTGTTTATTTCAAAGATAAAAACTTAAAGTACTGGGGTTCAATCAGGCTCGGTGCTGTAAATTGTTCAAAAATGATTATGGAGTCTTCTTTATCATTGAATGAAATAGAAAGCGAAGTAAAGTTGATTTTTGAAAAATATAGATGGATGGAAGAATTAAATAATGTAAACCTGATAGGAATTGGTGGAAGTATAAGGAATCTCGGAAGAATTATTCAACACAAAAAAGGTTATCCTATTACTACCTTACACAATTTTGCAATTTCATATCAAGAATTTATTGAGGTTTATAACATGCTTCAGAGTTTAGAAGTTGAAAAACGAAAAAGTATTCCAGGACTTTCTGAGAAAAGGTCTGATATTATTTTAGGAGCTTTTTTGATATTGAAAGTGCTGATTGAAAGAATAAAAGCTCAGCAAATTTATGTCAGTTCATACGGACTTCGCGAGGGTATATTGTTTGAAAGCTTATTCAAAGATGCAAATTCAACGGCTTTTTCCTCTGAAATACTATTAGAGTATAGCATAAATAATTATTTGAATTTCTTCAGCTTTAGCAAAAAACATGCCAAAAATGTGTGCAGATATGCTACTATGTTATTTGACCAGCTATTACCTATTTTTCCGAATTATTTTACCAAAGAAGATAGAATTATTTTAAAAACGGCTGCTTTGCTTCATGATATAGGAACTTATCTAAGTTTTTATCAACATGCTCAGCATTCAGCTTATGTAATTTTGAATCTCCCGTTATTTGGAATTTCACATCAAGATATTATACTTACTGCAGAGATTATATCTTTTCATGAAAATTCAAAATCAAAAGCACCTTTTTTGACAAGGTATATTAATTTATTAAGTCATGACAAGATAAAAAAGATAAAGCCACTTGCATTTATATTAAAACTGGCTGAGATACTTGATAAAAGAGAAAATGGACTTGTTACCTCTATAAGATGTAGTGAAGAATGCGAAAAAGTAGTTTTAAGAATATATTCAAAGTCGAATCTTGGAATTGAAATATCTCTCGCAGAAAGATTAAAACCTCAATTTGAGAAGATATTTGGCAAACAGCTTATTATAAAAAACAATATGTAAAAGGAGATGAAATATTCCAATGATGTTTAAAGAAATAAGAGGTTTGGGACTTACCAAAACATATGAAGGAAGATTATTTGTTGTAGAGGGATGTGACGGTTCTGGTAAATCTACTCAAGTTCATCTTTTAAAAAAGTGGTTAGAATTTTTGGGATATACAGTATTTTTTACTGAATGGAATTCATCTGATTTAGTAAAGAATGCTACAAAAAAGGCAAAAAAGAAAAATCTATTAACTCCGACTACTTTTTCTCTTTTGCATGCTTGTGATTTTGCTGATAGGTATGAAAGGCTTATACTTCCTCATTTGCGAGCAGGATATATAGTATTGTGCGACAGATATATCTACACAGCTTATGCACGGGACATCGCAAGAGGCTGCAATCCTGACTGGGTCAAGACAGTATATGATTTTGCAGTGAGGCCAACTGTAACATTTTATTTCAAAGTGCCTGTAGATATAGCAATTGACAGGATTTTAATGGGTCGAACACAAATAAAGTACTATGAAGCAGGGATGGATTTGGGTTTGAGTACTGATACTACAGAAAGTTTTAAACTTTATCAGTCAAAGATTATTCAGATGTACGACATGCTTGCTGAACAGGAAGGGTTCATTACAATTGATGGGACTCTTTCTATAAGACAACAGCAAAAGATGGTCAGAGAGATTGTTCAAAGATATCTTCATGATTACAAACCACCTACTCAAAAGTGGATATTGAGTACTTATAATAAGGAAGGTGAAGCTAAATGGCAACTGAAATGAAATTTTATGGATTTGGACTTCCCAATTTCGAATTATTACAAAAGCGTGGAAAGTTGGTTGTAATAGAAGGACCGGATTGTTCTGGAAGGTCAACACAGATAGAGCTTTTGAAAGAATGGCTTGAAGCAAGCGGTTATGCAGTTTTAAATACTGGATTAAAAAGATCTAGACTAGTAGGTGATGTTATACAAAGAGCCAAAAAGGGCAATATACTTGGAAAGACTACTTTAAGTCTTCTTTACTGTTGTGATTTTGCTGACCAGCTTGAAAATCAAATAATCCCTGCTCTCTCTGCAGGTTTTATTGTCCTTGCGGATAGGTATATCTTTACTCTTATGGCTCGTGATATTGTCAGAGGAGCAGATAAAGAATGGCTTAAAAAACTTTTAGGTTTTGCTGTAGTTCCTGACCTAATAATATATCTTGATGTTAGCATTGATATTTTACTTACCAGAACATTTCAGAAATATGGACATCTTGATTACTGGGAATCTGGTATGGATATTCAGCTTTCGGCTGACATGTTCGAAAGTTTTAAAAAATATCATTTTTTGCTCAAAAAAGAATATGAGGAAATGGCAAAGGAATACAATTTTGTAGTCGTTGATGGTAATCAGGGCGTAGGCATAATACAAAAGAGAATTAGGGAAGAAATATTAAAAATACTACAAGAGGAGGATAAAAATGAATCAGTTAGAACTGTTTGACCATAACGTGCTTCAACTTGCTCAAAAATATGGATATGATCCGCGACATGCAAATTTTGTAAAAGAACAAGCACTATTTTTGTTTGACAGCACTATAAATTATCATAACTTGTCAGATTCTGATAGAAAGCTTTTGGAACATGCTTGCATACTGCATGATATTGGAACATTTATTAATGAGAAAAAACATCACAAACATTCATATTACCTAATTAAAAATGACCTTGCCTTAAAGGAGTATCCAAAAGAAGTAAAAAAGATTTTAGCTTTGGTGTGCTATAACCACAGAAAAAAAATTAAGTCGAAAACGTTTAAACTAAAAACTAAAGACAAAAATCTGACACTTATATTGAGTGCAATTTTAAGACTTGCAGACAGCTTTGATTATTCGGGCGAAGAGATACAAATAAAGGGAATAAAAATTGAGAATGATTTTTTAAGGATTGTTGTTGATGGAATAATAACACCTACTCTTCTTCGCCGAGTGGAAAAAAAAGGAGAACTGTTTTTGTATCTATTTGAGTTGCAAAAGATTGAAATTGAAAACAAGGTAAGGGTAAGCTAAAAAGGAGGCATGTGAAAATGAACAGTGAAAATAAATTTGCTTTGGAGATGGAAGATTTAAAAAAAGAAGTTAAAAATCTAACACAAGTTGTTTGGGCGCTTAACCAGCAAATGTTTTCTTTATGTTCGAGTATAGAAAATTTAAAGCTTTTGTTGGATGAGAACTATAAAATAAACGAAAAAGCATTTTTAAAAATTGAGATTCTGGGAAGAGTTCATCAAGAACTTCTGAAATGGAGAAACGAAAAACAGCATAAAGAACTTCAAAAAGAACTTGATTGTAAAATAGAAAAGCTTGAAAATCTTGTTAATCTCCTATTAGATAACGTTTATTGTATTCATTCCCGGCTGTCTGATACTAAAGAGTATACACAAAAATAGAGCAAAAACAAGGGGTTGGCCTTTTAGAAAAGTTTGAAGGACAACCCCTTGTTTTTATCGTATCTTATACTTCTTAAGCCTCTTTTCGAGCTCATCAACAAGCTTTTGAAGCGACTGTGCAGAGTATTTCATTTCGTTTATTGAGTTTAACTGATTTTCAACAGTTGCTGCAACCTCCTCAGATGCTGCAGCTGTCTCTTCAGATACAGAAGATATACTCTCTATTGCCCGAATAACCGCATTTCTTGCTTCTTCCATTCTGCTTAGCGCTTCTTTTACAACATATGTCTTTTCTACAATTGCATTTATCTCATCAGAAATTTTGGCAAAAGACTGCTGCGATTCCACAACTGCATCTTTCTGACCCAACGCTGCTTCTTTTATTTCATCTATTATCTTAATTGTATTTTCTGTCTCACCCAAAATAACATCGACAATAGAATTTATCTCATCTGCTGCCTTTTTGCTCTGGTCAGCAAGTTTTCTGACCTCATCCGCAACAACTGCAAATCCTCTTCCTGCCTCACCTGCCCTTGCTGCCTCAATTGCAGCATTCAAAGCTAAAAGGTTTGTTTGTTCAGCAATTGTGTTGATAACCTCAACAAAGTTGGAGATATTTTTGATTCTCTCTATAAAAGAGATGATAGTGTCAATTACTTTTTCAGCTGTTGACACTGCAATTTCGCTCTTTTCTCTAAGGGCACTCATCTTTTCAATTCCCTCTTTGTTGAGAATATCAATCTTATTTGCTTCATCAATCACACCATTATAGCTTTCAGATACAGCATTTATCTGTTCAGAGAGGTTATTTACAAGCAAAACACCGTGCTGTGCTTCTTCAGCTTGCTGGGATGCACCTTTTGCAATCTCTTCAACTGTCTTTGCTATCTCTTCAATTGCAGCAGCTGCTTCTTCAGATGTCTTTGTAACCTTTTTAGATGCACCGACGATTGCGTTTGACAGGTCAAAAAAGCTCTCAATCAGTGTTTTTATATCCGAAAGAACAATGTTTACACTCGATGCTACTCTCTGGATGTTGCCGAACTCTTTTGATGAGATTAGCCTGCTGTAATCACCGTTTTTGATTTTTTCAAGGACATCTTCAAGCTTGGAAATCATTTTGTTCATCTCATAGCGAATCATAAAAGCAGTCAGCGCAAGTGTCAGTAAAAATGTAACTGTTGCAACTAAGATAGAATAGAGTTTTAATTTAGCTGTTGGCATTATAATACCAAGTATGATGTCAAGTACAATAATAAAAGCTAAGGCGACATATGTAAGACTCATAACTCCTTTTTTCACAGTGCCATTTTGGTCATTTTTTGGTGGCATTTAGTTCACTCCTTTAACCCAAAAATTTCTCTTGTTATTTCTATTATAATACAAGATGTGTCCTTTTTGCTAATATTTCTTTTCAGAATAGTATCTAAAAATTATATATAACTTTTTGTCTAAAGCTATAAAAAGATTTCAATACTACTATAATAAACAGAACTTTAAGATAGGGAAGAGAAATAAATGTCGAAATTTGTAATAGAAGGTGCAAATAAAATTTCTGGTTCGATAAAAGTTCACAGCTCAAAAAATGCGATATTGCCACTTTTGGCAGCGTCCTTGTTGTCAAATAACAAGGTTGAAATTCTGGATGTTCCGCTTTTGGAGGATATTAAAATACTTTTACAGCTTCTTGCCTACTGTGGTTGTGATGTGAAAATTGAAAACAATAATCTGCAAATCACTCCTGATATCAAAAACGGTGATATAAACGTAGATGGGGTGAACAAACTCAGAGCTTCAATACTTCTTTTAGGAAGCCTTCTTGCACGTGGGAAAAAGGTTGTGCTGGGTATGCCGGGCGGGTGTAACATCGGCACACGACCAATTGACCTTCACATAAAAGGGCTTTCCCAGCTTGGCGCAGAGATTAAACTCAATCAAGGGTACATTGAAGCAAAAGTTAAAAAACTAAAAGGTGCCAAGGTATATTTAGACTTTCCATCTGTTGGAGCAACAGAAAATATCATGATAGCAGCCGTTTTAGCAGAGGGTGAAACAATAATAGAAAATGCTGCAACAGAACCTGAGGTTGTATGTTTGGCAAATTTTTTGAATTCAATGGGAGCAAAAGTGATGGGTGCCGGCACTGATACCATCAGGGTTTTGGGAGTGAAAAAGCTTTCTGGCTGCTCATTTGTGCCAATTCCAGATAGGATTGAGGCGGGAACGTACATGGCAATGGCTGCGATGTGTGGCGGTGAGCTTGAACTTACAAATGTTATTTGTGAGCATATAAGACCTATTATTGCCAAGTTCAAGGAGAGCGGTGTGAAGGTCTATGAAGGGGAAAATGCTGTGCGCGTTGAGGCACCGGATAAGATTTTAGCAACAGACATAAAAACCTTGCCTTATCCTGGTTTTCCGACAGATATGCAAGCACCAATGATGAGTATGCTAAGCATAGCAAAAGGAACAAGCGTTGTCATTGAGACAATATTTGAAAACAGATTCTTACATGTTGGAGAGCTTGTCAAAATGGGCGCGAATATAAAAGTGGAAGGAAGAGTAGCAGTGGTTGAAGGTGTTAAAAAGCTAAAAGGTGCAAAGGTTGAAGCAAAGGATCTGCGCGGTGGTGCTGCACTCGTTTTGGCAGCGCTCTGTGCAGAGGGTGTGAGTGAAGTTGAAAGTGCATTTCACATTGACAGGGGGTATTTTGAATTTGAGAAAAATATCGCAAGTCTTGGTGGGAAAATAAAAAGAGTATAAAAATGGGTTTTTATCTTACGCTGCTGAAAATTGTGGTATAATTAAAGTAAAAAGTTTAGTTTGATAAAGGGGAATAGGCAGCAGAAAAATGCCAATTATACTCAGAGCACATCATCTTTTATGCTTTCTGGGTTTTATAGGAGCAGGGTACAATAAAGAATTTGTTGAAAATTTTGAGAGGGTATATAAAAGTGTTTATCTTGAAAATTTACCTATAAAGATTGTATCTTTTCCTGACGAAATTTGCATGTACTGCCCAAACTTGAATGCTGCAGAGTGCAGGTTTGAACAGAAGGTCAGAATGTATGATGAAAAAGTAATTGAGCTTTTAAAGTTCTATGGGATTTCTGATTTAGAAGATGTGCTGCCATCTGAAGCTTACAGCGCTTTGAAACAAGCTTTGCCACAGCAGCTCGAGAGTATCTGCCGAACATGTGAATGGTTTGTCCTTGGCTTTTGCAGAGAAAGCTTTCATAGAAAGGACTTGTGGAAAAATGGATGAAAAGGACATTTTTATATTAAGAAAGTTATATGAAAATGAGTATATCTCTGGTGAAGAGCTTGCCTCTTATTTGAATATTAGCAGGATGGCAATAAATAAGAGAATAAAGTCGCTTAAAGATTTGGGTTACAAGATAGAGTCTACCAAGAAAAAAGGATATGAGCTTTCTGACAAAGATATAATAAGAGTCTGGGAAATAAGAGACTACATCCAATCTTCAAACCTTTTCAAAGAGTTTATATACATTGATGAGGTGGACTCAACAAATACATATGTAAAACAGAACCAGCAGCATTTTAAAAATGCTACAGTTGTATATGCTGAGAGGCAAACTCAAGGAAGAGGTAGGCTTTCACGCAGGTGGGTGGACCTTGAAAAGGGTATAAAGATGTCCATATTATTGAAACTTCTTTTACTGGATTTAGAAAAGATTATACCACTTACACTTTTCACAGGACTTGTGATAAACAGGGTTTTAAGAAAATATGGAGTTAACTCTTTTATAAAATGGTCAAATGACATATACTTAAATGGCAAAAAGATTTGTGGTATTTTGTCAGAGCTGTCAGGTGAAGTTGAAGGTCTTGGCAGTATTATAATTGGTATAGGAATCAACGTCAATGCAAAAAGCGTGCCAGAGGATATAAAAGACATCGCAACAACCTTGAAAGCTGAAACATCGCAAGATTTTGACAGGACAAGACTAATTATTGACATTTTAATTGAATTTGAAAGAGATCTTTCAAACTTTGATAAATATGGTTTTTCATATTTCAGGGATGAGTATAAAAGCTTTTGCATAAATCTTGGAAAAGAGATTTTGATAAACGGTGAGAGGATGCTTTGCAGGGACATTGGCGAAAATGGTGAGCTTGTATGTGAAAAGGATGGGAAAATAATAGAGATTTCAAGCGGTGAGGTTACAATAAGATTTTAAAAAGGAGATGGTAAAGCTTGAGGCTTATATCAAAAGATGCGAATATAAAGAGGATTTTGTATCAAAAAGGTTTTGATGAGAAAGATATTTTGGAATTTGAGAAAAAAGCAAACTCAATAATCCTGAGATTTGATAACATAAAAAATCTTTCAGAGTTTGTCCAGCTTCTTTCAAACCTCGGTTATTTTACAATTTCAAACGGCAATATGTGCTTTGCAACAACATCACTTTACAACTTTGAAAAGACAAGATGTGTTCTTGCAGAGGAAGGGATAGAGTGCAGTTTTGATACAGATTTTAACATTTTGCAAAGGTACTTGCTGGCAAAAGATAAGCAAATAAGCCTTTTGAAGACAAACGTGATGGGGATTATAAATGTCACACCAGACTCGTTTTATGAAAGTTCAAGAGTTCAAGTTGAAAAGGTAACCCAAAGAGCACTCCAGATGATTCAAGATGGTGCAGATGTTCTGGACATTGGCGGTGAGTCTACAAGACCTTTTTCAGAACCAGTTGAGGAAGAGGAAGAGCTAAAAAGAGTAGTTCCTGCAATTAAAGCTATAAGAGAAGTTGATAAGAATATTCCAATTTCTATTGATACATACAAGAGCAAAGTAGCTCAAAAAGCAATAGAAGCCGGTGCTGACATTATAAATGATATCAGCGGCGGGACGTTTGACAAAGATATGTTTTACGTGGCAGCGCAGTATAATGTTCCTATCATAATCATGCACATCAAAGGTACACCAAAGGATATGCAGAAAAACCCTTACTATGAAGATGTTATAGAAGAGATTTTGCAGTTTTTTGAACAAAGGATTGAACAGGCACAAAAAGCAGGTGTGAAACTTGAAAACATCATCTTAGACCCTGGTATTGGCTTTGGGAAAAGGGTTGAAGACAACTTGGAGATATTGCGAAGATGTGAAGAGTTCAAGGTTTTAGGTAGGCCAATTTTGATTGGGGCATCCAGAAAATCGGTGATTGGTCATGTGCTGGGCAATCTTTTACCTGAAGAAAGGCTTGAAGGAACTTTGGCAATCTCTGTAATATGTGCTCAGAAAAAGATTGAATTTGTAAGGGTGCATGATGTAAAAGAAAATAAAAGAGCCATCTTGATGACACAGGCTATCTTCGATGGAGTTTAAATTTTAAAAAAAGAGGTGTGCATTTTATGGTAAAAAAAGTAGTCATTGATAGGTTTGAAGGTAACTTTGCAATAGTTGAGCTTGAAGGAAGAAAAATGGTAGCAGTCCCCATAGAAATTGTTCCAGAAGATGCAAAAGAGGGTGATGTTCTTATTATATCAACAGATGTGCAGAGTACTCAAGAGAGAGAACAAAGAATAAAAGATCTTTTTGAGAGCTTAAAAGGGGAAGGCGGAAAGTAAAAAGATGGATAGGCATATTGTATTTTTGGGGCTTGGAAGTAATCTTGGGAACAGACATAAGAATATACAAAAAGCAATTGAGCATTTGAAAGATAAGGTAAGAATTGAAAAGGTTTCGAGCATAATTGAGACGCAGCCTTACGGATTTGTAGATCAGCCAAAGTTTTTAAACTGTGTTTTGAAAGGCACAACATTACTTTTGCCATTTGAGCTTCTTGAGTTTGTGCTTGAGATAGAAAATAAAATGGGCAGAATAAGGCTTTTTAAATGGGGACCGAGGAACATCGATATTGACATTCTTTTTTATGATGACTGTGTCATAGACACAGAGAAGCTCAAAATCCCCCATCCAGAACTTCACAAAAGACTGTTTGTACTTGAGCCTCTTTGCGAAATTGAAAAAGATTTTATCCATCCTGTGCTGAAAAAAAGCGTGTATGAGCTTTACACTCAGCTAATCTCTTCAAGAAAGGAATGAATAGAAAATGGGGAATTCACCTTTTCTTTCGATAGCCGAGTTTGAAGGCAAAAATGTGGTTATAACAGGTGCTGCCCAGGGAATTGGACTTGTCACAGCACTTTCTTTTTTGGAAAATGGTGCAAAAGTGTTTGCCATTGACAATGACAGAGAAGCAATTGAAGATGCTACTTTCGACTTTTTTGATAAGTTCAAAGACAGGATAACCTTTTTTGAGTGTGACTTAGCAAATCCAAAAGAGATTGAGCTTGTCTGCCTCAAGATTGGTGATGTTGCTGGCAAAATAGATGTTCTTGTCAACAATGCAGGTATAGGCTCAACAAAGTGGATTGAAGAAAGAAGCGTTGATGAGTGGGATGAAGTGATAAATGTTAACTTGAGAGCACCATACTTAATGGTAAAATTTCTCCTGCCGTATTTAAAAGAAGGTGCTTGTGTTGTAAACATAGCATCAACAAGAGCTTTGATGTCAGAGCCAAACACAGAGCCGTATTCAGCGTCAAAAGGTGGTATACTTGCACTTACACACTCTTTAGCAGTGTCACTTTCACACAAAAAAATAAGAGTAAACGCGATAAGTCCCGGTTGGATAGAAACATCAAAGTACAAAAAAAGAAAATATCGTCGTGAATCTGAGCTCAGAAGCATTGATCATCTTCAGCATCCGGCAGGAAGGGTGGGTATGCCCGAAGACATTGCAAACGCCATATTGTTTTTGTCATCTGAGAAAAGCTCATTTATCACAGGCACAAATCTAATTGTTGACGGTGGTATGACAGTTAAGATGATTTATGAGGAGTAAAAAATATCAAAAAGGTAGGTAAACAGTGATGATTCCTGAAAAGAAAAGAGCAACATATGAGGAGTTTTTAAAAATTTCGCAGGAAAAAAGAGCAGAGTTTATAGACGGAAGTATCTATCTTTTAGCGTCGCCTTCGTTTGAGCACCAGATGACAATATCGAAGCTGAACCTTGAGTTTATGAGATATTTTGAGGGGAAAGAGTGCATCCCTGTAATCTCTCCGTTTGATGTGATTTTTGAAGATGAAAAGACAGGAGACATTCACGTTATACAGTCGGACATTGTGGTAATATGCAACAAGAAATTCATCACAGAAAAAGGATACAAAGGTGTGCCAAAACTGATTGTTGAGGTGCTCTCACCATCAAGTGCTTCTGTTGACTATATAAAAAAGATGCAGCTTTACAGCTACTTTGGTGTTTGTGAGTACTGGATTGTAAATCCGCGTAACAAATCTGTCCAGGTTTTCGTTTTAGATAATGGAGTATATATAGAATATGCTGCACTGTCTCAAAAAGGGATTGTAAAGTCAGCTGTATTTGAGAACTTAGAATTTGACATAGAGAATGTGTTCAATTTTTAAAAAATAAAAAAGAGAGGCTTAAAAATATGTGGGGTGGGTTTTACAAGATTGAGATAGACTTTTCAAGACTTTTGTGGATACAGTTTTTTTGGATTTTTCTTGGACTTCTCATTGCAATTGCCTTTATTGTATTAGTTGTATTGATAAGAAGAAAAAGGGCTGAAAAATTCAGAAGGCTTAAAAACCTACAAACAGTGGAAGAATATTTTGAAGAAATTTCAAATAGAATTTTAAATTTAGAGGATAAAGTAAAATTTTTCAAGTTACTTGATGATGGGAAAAACCATGAGAACAAGTTCGAAGAGGTTACAATAAATTTCAAAAACCTAAAAGACTATTATGAAGGGATAAAAAAGAGTTATTCAGAGGGGGAGTTTAAAACCTTTTTGACAATTTACAACATACTCAAAACTGATTTAGATTTTCTGGAAAATGTTTTAAAAGATTCTGAAAAAATGCTTCAAAAAGAATTAGAGTACATTGAAAAGGTAGAAAAAGCTGTAGGTGAGGTTAAAAATAAGGAGGTTTTAAAGCAAAAGATAGATAATTTGCTTGCAAAAAGACTTTCTGATGATGATTTGAAAAGGGAAGTTGAGGGTATAAAAAGAATTGATGAGACAATAGAGTATTTTAAAAGTCTTAATGATAATAAGAGAAGTGAATATATAAATTCAATGATACAACTTTTGACCGAAAGATTTGAAGAAAAATATCCTGTTGTTCTGTCAAAATTACCTGACAAAGCTTGGGAACTTCAAAAGATGTATGATAGTTTGCTTTTAAAACTTCAGGTATCAAGCGATGTAGAAAAAATTGTTCTGGCAGAAGATTTTTTTGAAAAGCTTGTACAGGTTGAAAATGAATTAATACAAAATGTTCATGAAATGATGAAAAACAAAAAAGAGCTTGTCGACAAGTTTGAAGAAATTGTATCAGTTTACGACAAGGTTGGCTTTAAATTTTATAAAATAGACCTTGAGATTGATCGAGTGAAAAATTTGCTTGAAAGCTGTACTGATATCCAAAAGTTAGAAAAAGAGGTATCTGAATTAGAAAGAAAAATTTTAACCTTTATACGTGAGTTTTCAGAGTGCAAAAAGCTTCTTGAAAACTTTGAGAAATTTTTAAAAGAAGCAAAAAAAAGGTTAAATGTGAGTATGTCATTTAATCTTTTTAGCTCATATTACGAAAACTTAAAAGAATTTTTGTTCAGTAGTAACTTTGATGAGTTCAAAAAACACTATATAGAATACCAGAGTGCCATCTCAGATATGCTTTTAAAGTCGTCTTCATTTTCAACTGGTTCAAGCGATACAATTAAAAAGGTCATAAAAGACCTTTTTGATGAGTTTTTTGGATAAAAATAAAATATTACATTTTCGGGAGGTTTTATTGTTATGGGGGTATTTCAAAAGATTGCTCAGCTTCTAAAGGCGAACATAAACGACCTTATTGAAAAGGCAGCCGATCCTGAAAAGATGCTCAATCAGCTGATTGAAGACATGGAAGACCAGCTGCAAAAAGCAAGGGTTGAAGTGGCAAACGCTCTTGCAGATGAAAAGATTTTGCAAAAGAAGGTTGAAGAAAATAAAAAGGCTGCTGAAGATTGGCAGAAAAAGGCTGAACTTGCAATCACAAAAGGTGAGGATGAACTTGCTGTAGAAGCACTCAAACGAAAAAGAGAATTTGAACGACTTGCAGATGAGTATCAGAAACAGTATGAGGCACAGCACGAGGCTGTAGAAAAGCTAAAAAGCGGGCTTAAGATGCTGGAAGACAAGATTGAAGAGGCAAAAAGAAGAAGAGATTTGCTCATTGCTAAATCTAAAAGGGCTGATGCCCAGGTAACAATCACACAGACCATGAGCAAGCTAACAGACACTTCTGCGTTTGAGTCGTTTGAAAAGTACGCGCAGAAGATTGAACAGAAAGAAGCAAGAGCTCAGGCGCATGAAGAGCTTTTAAATGTTTCAAAAACACTTGAAGACAGATTTAAAGAACTTGAAAACAGTGATGAGGACATTTTGGATGAGCTTCAAAGACTAAAAGAGAAAATGGGAAAGTAAAAAGAAAAATTTGTGTGAGCAAGCAAACTTTTTATATCGGGTGCAAAAAGGTGTTTTAGACCTTTGCACCCTTTTTTATTTTTTGTCGCAAAAAATTTTATAGTCATATTACTATTTACAACAAAAAATACTCAAATGGGTAAGTAGAATAAATTGTGCAGGTATTTGGATTACAAAAGATTTTTAGAATTCATACAAAAGGAGATGATTTTGCCTTGGAAAGACTGGAAGTTTTGCAGTTTAAAAGACAGCAAACAAAAAATTCAGGAGATAACATATCAGATAGGTTCTTAGTTTTCAGTGCACATGAGATTTTTGTTTTAATGTTGGCATTTTTGCTTGGAAGATGCAACCTGTTTTCAAAAAGTTTTTTTTCAAGTGCATACGTAGCAAGTTTTAAAAAGAAAGATTACTTATATTATTTAGCTTCACTTTTTTCTATTTTCGGAATAATATCATGCTCAGATAAAAGTTTGGTATTAAAATATGTTCTTTCTATTCTTTTGATAATTACAATAAATCATTTTCTAAGTCTGAACCTTTATTCAAGGGCGCTACTTTGTGCTCTTAGTGTAGGTAGTAGTGGCAGTATTTCTATTTTCCTGTATTCAAAACCGCCTGTAGAATTTTTGTATCTTGTACTTGAGATGATTGGTTGTTTTTGGGCAGTAGTTATGTTTGATAGATTTTTGGACTCAGTTTTTTCAAAAAAAGTATATTCGACTGACCAGACAATAATTATGGTGGTAGTTCTGACTTTAAGTTTTTTGGGTCTTTCAAATGGTTTTGATTCGGTGCTTGCTGTAAGATATGTACTATTTTTCATTCTAATTTTTTCAATATCGTTTTTTCATGGGATGACAATAGCAACTGCAATGGGGTTTATTGTTGGAGTCTTAGAGAGTGTATATGAAAGAACAAGTTTAGAGGTTTCGTGTGCATTTGCATTTTCAAGCCTTGTTGCAGGACTTTTTAAAGGGTTTGGGAAACTTGGAGTTGCTCTTGGTGGATTTTGTGGGTATATCATATCCATATTTTATATATCTTCAAACCCAGTAATAAGAATACGAGAGATTTTATTAGCAACTGTAATTTTTTGTTTATTTCCATTGGGAAAAATTATAAGGATGCAGAGTGCTGAGGAGAGGGAGGTACAGAGGATGATAAAAGAAAAGATTTTTGGGGTTGCGTCTATAATTGAAAATATCCAGCAGAATGTTTACAACAAACCAGCAGTTTTGATTTGCAAGGACGAGGCAAAAAATATTGTTCAAAGTGCTTGTCAAAAACTTTGTTTAGATTGCGAAAATTCAAATGTCTGTTGGAACATAAATTATCATAGAACCAATCAGAGCTTAAACGAGATAAAAAATATAATATTGAAAAAAGGAAAACTTTCTCAAGATGATTTCAAAGAATTTAAATTTTTGTGTGGAAAATATAAAGAGTTTGAAATAGTTATAAATAGTTTTTTAGAATCTTTGAAATATTCAAAGCTTGTTCAAAAGGCATCAAGCACCAAAGATAATTTGTTCAAAACACATATGGAGGTTTTAAAAGATATTGTAATTAATGTTGCAAAAATGGCTGAAGATGATGCAAAAAAAGACATAGGGACATCAAGAGAGATTGAACTTGAACTGGCACGGTTTGGGTATGAAGTTGAAAAAGTTGAGTATTTATCATATGACAATTATTTCCAGATAGATATAGAGCTAAAAGACGGATTCAAAGCTCCCAAAAAACTTGAGATAGAAGAGATTATAAAAGGTGTTGTAGGCTGTAGTGTAGAAATTATTTCGGAGGTGCCAAAAATTTCTGGTGGATATACAATTTCTATAATAAAAAAGCCAAACGTACAGATAGATTATTCCATATATTCAAAGAGCAAAGAAAATATAAACGGTGACAGGGTATGTTTTTTACAACTCAAAAACGGGAAGTTTTTGGCTTGCATTTCAGATGGTATGGGAACAGGTAAAACAGCTTCAGAAAACAGCTTTATTGTTATAGATGCACTCAAAAAATTTTCATCACTTGGGTTTGACAGAAAAGTTGCAATAAGATTTATAAACTCACTTCTCAGCATAAAAAATGATGAAGAATTTGCATCTGTTGATGTGGTATGTATAGATAGATATACACTTTTATGTGAGTTTTTAAAAGCTGGGGCAATGCCCACCTACATAAAAAGAGGAAATGAGGTTTTAACAATCGAGTCAGATTCTCTTCCAGTTGGCATAGAAGCCGAAAGCCAGTTTGATTTTTCAACTTTCAAACTTCAAAAGGGTGATATGATATTTATGTTTTCAGATGGACTTTTTGAAATTTTAGGTGAGGATGGTGACAAGATTTTGAAAGAGTTTATTGCCAAAAACCAATTTGTCTCAACCCAGAGCAGTGCCAAACAGATTTTTGAGTGGGCAATTTCTAATTCTTTTTTGATAAAAGATGATGTAACCATAATTGTTTTGAGAGTTGGGGGTGAACTTGAAAAAAAAGGTGAGTAAGAAAAAACATAATTTCTTTTGTCTGGATACAATTCTAATGCTGATGGCATTGGCTATTCTATTGATTATAAATATTGTTACAGAGGTAAAACTCAATGACTTTAAAAGTGTACAGAAGGAAAAGTATGATATTGTGCAAGAAAGAGATAATCAAATTGTATATTCAAACATGAAACCCAAAAACCAAAAAGATAATATTTATATAAATCTTCTTAGAAAAAATAAAAACAAAATAGAAAAAATTTCTCTTGAAGAATATGTTATAGGCGTTGTAGCAGCAGAGATGCCTGCCGACTTTAACATAGAGGCTTTGAAAGCCCAAGCAGTTGCTTCGAGGACATATGCTGCAAAGAAAATTGTAACCAAAGCTTTTCACAAAGGATATGAAAATAAAAAAGTTTACCTTTGCGATGATTTTTCTCACTGCCAAGCATATATTGATAAAGGTGAGATGAAACAAAGGTGGGGCAAAAATTTTGAAAAGTACTACAACAAAATACGCAAAGCAGTAGAAGAAACAAAAGGACAGGTACTTGTGTACAGAGGTGAAATTATCGATAGCCTATATCATGCTGCATCTGGTGGGAAGACTGAAGATGCCAAAGAGGTGTTTAAAGAAGAAATTCCGTACTTGAAAAGTGTTGTAAGCCGCGGTGAAGAAGGTTGTCCTAAATTTTCCGGTGAATTTTATTTTACCTATAACGAGTTGCTGAAAAGATTAAAAAAATATTTTCCCGGATTGATGGTAGACACACAAAATAAATCTACCCAGATAAAGGTTGTTGAAAGGACACCTACACAAAGAGTAAAATCTATTAAAATTGGAAATATAATTTTGAGTGGAGATCAATTTAGGAGTATCTTTGGACTTTATTCTACAGAATTTTGGGTTTACCCTGATAACAGAGGGTTGAGAATCAAAACAAGAGGATATGGACATGGCCTTGGAATGAGCCAGTGGGGAGCAAATTACCTTGCTCGCCAAGGGAAAAATTATAAACAAATTCTTCTTTATTACTATCAAAATGTTAAGATTTGTAGGTTAAAATATAAGTAGTAGAAAATATAGTGCAAATTTTAGAAAGGAGAAATTTACCTTGAACTGTTATTTAGTGGAAAATAATATTGAAAAGTTAAAAAAGTATATTGAAAAAGTTGGGCCTGACAGATATGCTAAAGAATATCTTCTTAGGAAAATGATATATCTTCACATATACATAGAGGACCTGACACCTACACAGGCAAATATAATAAAACAGACAATGCTTTCCATTGGTTCAGACGCTGTTGTCAACAAAGGTTCTATAGACCACTCAGTCCAAAAAAGTGACTGTTTGGTGTTTGGGAATGTTCTGCAGCTTAAAATGCTTTGTGAAAAGCTTAAAAAACAGCCTTTTAAACTTAAGGAACTTTCAGACAAAATACAAAAGATTGTGGAGGGATTTGAACGTGATTGTCTATATACCAGTAGAACCGAACAAGAAAAAGATGATACTTGAAAATGGGATAAATATAGAAAAGGATTATAACAAGAAAATCGGAATGTGGGGCGTATATGTCAAGTGCATATCAGGATTTTTGACACCTGAGCATATAGCAGCAGACTGGATTGCGGTAAGTGTGGATACTCAAAAAACATACATTGCAAACCATGACCTTTGGCTTGCTTACAAGCTTTCGAAAAATGAAGTCTTCAATAAAATGTACATAACATCTATTGTGAATACAAAAAAATACAGGTTTGGACAGTATAGAAGTCCAGAGGTTTTGATTATGTCTTCTATTAATAAAGAGAATATAGTAGATGTAAAAGATCAAATAGGTCTGTGTGATAAAATTCTCTTTCAAAATGACCAGATATATATTGATTGTCTTGTAGAGAAAATTTTTCAAAATACAAATGTGGCAAAACATATTATTGTGGACTATTTTACAAAGCTTTGCCTTCAAAATACTGATTTCAGTGCACAGGTTGTAGAAAGAGATGGTAATAAACTTTATGTGTTTATTAACAGAAAAGAAGAATGTGCATGGACTGTAGAGATTTCACAATAGAACCCCTTGAGATTTTAAACAACCTTTACAAATTTGGCTTTTGGGTAGTATACAAAAAGATGTATTTATTATAAAATTTCTATATAAAAATTGTTTTTAGATCTTCTCTTTTTTCGAAAACTCAAGGGGGATTTTTATGAAGTTAAAACTCGCAATCGTTTTTTTGGCAATTCTTTTGATGCTGGTTGCTTGCGCACCTCAAAAAACAAAGACGAAAGAGTATTCCCAGGAAGGAAGGTGGAAGGTTTTAGGTTATAGAGGAAAAGCTTTTGTCATTGACTGTGACAGCTCTTTTATTGTTATCAGGGGGAAGGCTACGTCTGATATTGCTATTAGATATATCAAAAAAGTGATATGGAGATATAATGAAAGTGGCAATAATGTCAAAGACCTTGATAAAACTCAACTGCAAAAGATTTTTGATGACATGGATTTAAGCATAGAAAATGAGATAGACAGGGTATATATAAAAGCAAGAGCATATGCAACTTCTGAAGCAGTGTTAGCAAACAAAGTTTCAAATCCAAAGAAGGAATTTAAATTTGAGATTTTTTTGCCGCAGGAATGCAAAGTAGTCGTTCAAAACAACAGTGGAAGTGTAAGTATCTCAGATGTTAAAGGTGGCTCTTTTTACATAGTAAATGGTGTGGGAGATATTGAAGTGACAAATACAGAAACAGTGCTTGACATTAAAAATGGTGAAGGTAATATAAAACTTGACTATGTCAGTGGAGATTTTACAATTAACAATGGCAAAGGAAACATAAATCTTAAAATTGAAAAAACGGGTAGTTTCAAAGTTTCAACAACAAAAGGAAATGTTATAGCTAAGATAGAGAAGGTAAGTGGATATGCCAATTCATCTTTTTTGAATGTGGGTGAAGGAGACATTAATTTTGCTGTTGGGAAAGATGTTAAAGCAAAGGTTAAGATATTGGCAAAAGGGAAAGTGAAATCTGACTTTGATCTTACAAAAACAGGAAACAGCTACTATATAGACCTTGATTCAGGGGGAAATACTATTGAGATAACAAGCCTAAAAGGTTTTGTGAGAATATATGGTAGCAAAAATTAATAAACGGTTTTAAACATATTAAAATTTTAGATAAAATATATTTGCCTGGCTTCTAAATTGTGCTATAGTATTTATGGATGATATAAATATGAAAGCAAAAGAAGTTCTGGAATTATTAAAAATATCAAGACCAACCCTAACTAAGTATGTAAAAGAAGGGAAAATAAAAGTAACGGTTATGCCAAATGGATTTTATGATTACAACTATTTATGCAAGGGTTTCAACTCCAAAACAAAAGAGGGATTTAGAAAATCAAATTGAATTATTAAAACAGTTTTGTTTTAATAGTGGCTATAAAATACACGGAGTATTCTCTGAACAAGCATGGGGAATTAGCTTTGAAAAAAGAAATGAATTTTTTAAAATGCCCGATAGATATTCTTGCAGGTAAGGTACAAAGGGTTGTTATAGCCTATAAAGATAGGTTGAGCAGAGTGGGATTTGAATTGTTTAAACGCTTATTTAGAAAATTTAACACTGAAATAGTAGTTGCATCGGAAGTTGGAAGCAAGAAGCTTGATTCTCAGGAAATAATTGAAGAAATTATAAGTTTGCTCTACTGTTACAGTATGAAATTTTATAGCAAAAGAAAAATTCAAAAAATAAGAAAGCTTTTAGAAAGTGAGGTGTTTGAAGATAATACTCAAGAGGACAGAGCAAATACAGATAAACAAGAACCATGAGTTATGGAATTATTGTGATAAAGTGTGTTTTGCAGCAAAGAATTTATACAACTTTGCAAACTACACTGTAAGACAGGAATTTATAAAAAGTGGCAGGTGGATAAGATACAGAGAACTTGACAAAATGTTAAAAGACCATGAGAGTTATAAGAGCCTGCCAGCTCAGACTTCACAGCAAGTGCTAAGACTTCTTGATAAAAACTGGAAGTCATTTTTTAAAGCAATGAAAGAATGGGGCAAAGATAAAAGTAAATTTTTGGGTAGACCTAAATTACCAAAGTATAAGAAAAAAGACGGCAGGGCTATTTCTATTTTTACAAATCAGCAGTGCAAGATTAAAAATGGTTATTTGACTTTTCCGAAGACAGAATTAAAGCTAAAGACAAGGATAACAGACAAATTAAAAGAAGTCAGGATAATACCAAAAGGAAGCATTTATGTAGTTGAAATAGTTTATGAGAAAGAAATAGCCAAGGTAAAAAGACCACCAAAGAGGATAGCAGGAATAGATTTAGGGCTTAATAACTTTGTAACTTTAGTAAATAACATAGGCATAAAGCCTATTGTTATTAATGGCAAAGTTATTAAGTCAATAAATCAATATTACAACAAGAAAAGAGCACAGCTTATGAGTTATGTAGGCAATAGAGGAAGTAGCAAAAGAATAGAGAAGTTGACTTTAAAGAGGAACAACAGGATTAAGGATTTTATGCACAAAGCAAGCCGTTTTATAGTCAACTGGTGTAAGCAACACGAAATAGACACCCTTGTTGTTGGTTATAATCCAAACTGGAAGCAGGAGATAGAGCTTGGCAAAGTAAATAATCAAAATTTTGTTTCTATACCATTTAATCAGTTTGTAAATATGCTCAAGTATAAGTGTGAAGAAGAAGGGATTAGTGTAATAATTACAGAGGAGAGCTACACAAGTGGCTGCAGTTTTTTAGATGGAGAAGAAATCAAAGAAATAAATTATAATCCACGTCGAAGAATAAAGAGAGGCTTATTTAGGAGCAACAAAGGGATATTAATAAATGCGGATGTAAACAGTGCGTATAACATTATAAGAAAAGTATTCCCCGAAGCATTTGCTGAGGGGATAGAGGGTGTGGGGTTACACCCAGTTAGGTTGAATGTAGCCTAACAAAGAATAGTGTTTAGCAAAATTTTAAATAGTTTTTAATACTTTAAACACTATTCATAACCTAAAAATTACTGATGGGATAAGCATAGAAAATATTTTAAAAGGGCAGTCAAAAAACAAAGTTTTAAAAATTTTATCTTACAATATGTAGGTGATACTGAAAACCCATATATTGTTAAATTAAAGGGGTCATCCAAATATCTTTTTGGACGGCCCCTCTGTTATTTTTGACTGTATTTCAAAAAAAGGTAAAGGAAAAATGTTTATTGCAATTCAGAAATTATAATTTCAATTTTTGAATTTGATTTAACTTTCTTTTTAAGATCATTTATGAATTTCTTTACTTCGTCAGGTGTTGCATTAGGATGTTCCTTTACATATTCATCAACTTTTGCATTTAAATATTTGCTTATAGTTAATATTTCCTGATAAGCACTGATGACTTTTTCATTAAATTCATTTTCAGAAAGCTGTGTTTTGTACATATCTAACACTTCTTTAGCTTGCTTAGCATTTTCAATATCACCTTTTATCTTCCCATTTAAAACATCATCTATTGTTTTTTTCACATTATTAAAGTAGGCTTCAGCTTCTTCCTTTGATACTAAATATCCTTCTTTCTTTGCAGATTCCATTAAGGCTTTTCTTTCGATGAGTTCATTGAGAAGTTCTTTTTTAGTTTTTTGATAAGGAGTAACTAAAGTATTTTGTTTAGTTATAGCTCCTAATTTTGCCAGATTATCAAATCGAAGCTTTTCATACAGTTCAGCAATTTCAAGATCCTTTTTATAAATAGGAATACCATCAACCTTAGCAATAATGTCGCTATTATTACTCTTTTCTATTTCCAATGTTTTTTTAACTGTATAGCTTAGACTGTCTTCACCTGAAAGAACAGTTTTTTTTAGCAAAATTCCACCAGCAATTGTTATTATTAAAACCACAAATACCAATATATTGATACTTTTTCTTTTCATTATTATCAATCTCCAACTTTGTACTAATTTCCTCTCCTTTGATAATATTAAAAAAAAAGAAAAATGTCAATATCAAAGATTATTTACATAACAAATAACATTATATTTATATCATCTACACCCACCTTTGGACAATTGGCATGCGCCTGCCAAAACCAAACGCTTTTGATGTTACTTTCAGGCCTGGTGCTGCCTGTTTTCGCTTATATTCTGCTCTTTCCACCATCTTTATTACTTTAAGTACAAGATCTTTTGGGTATCCCATTTCTACAATTTCTTCTATGCTCTTTTGCTCTTCTATATATGCAATAAGTATTGGATCAAGCACCTCATACGGTGGGAGAGTATCCTGGTCTTTTTGGTTGGGTCTGAGCTCTGCAGATGGTGGTTTTACTAAAACGTTGTGAGGTATTATTTCTCTTTCTCTGTTTATATACCTTGCAAGCTCATACACAAGCATTTTTGGCAAATCTGATATAACTGCAAGCCCGCCTGCCATATCACCGTAAAGCGTGCAGTATCCAACTGCAAGCTCTGACTTGTTCCCTGTTGTCAGAACAAGCCGGTTTTCCCTGTTTGATATAAACATGAGGATATTTCCGCGAATTCGCGCTTGGATATTTTCTTCTGCCAAGTCCTGCAGAGCAACTTCGCTCCCATTGAACATTTTAAGATAGCTTTTAAACGGCTCTTCAATTGAGTAAACTCTAAATTCTATGCCGAGGTTTTCTGCTAAGCTTTTTGCATCTTTTAAACTGTGCTCTGAAGAATATCTCGATGGCATGGCAACACCAAGCACATTTTCTCTTCCCAGTGCCTCAACTGCCAAACAGCAAACAACTGACGAGTCAATTCCTCCAGAAAGACCCACTACTGCCTTCTTGGTTATTCCTGTCTTTTCAAAATAATCTCTTATTCCAAGCACCAGCGCTTTTTTAATCCACGAGATGTCTTCGTGTATTTTAATTCCAGGCATCTCATCAATCTTTTCAAGCTCAATTTCCAATATGTCCTCTTCAAATTCTTTTGCTTTTGCAACAAGCTTGCCATCTGAACTTATAACAACGCTGTTTCCATCAAAAATCAGCTCATCGTTTCCACCAACCTGATTCACATATATAACTGCAGTGCCATACTTTGTTGCAGCCTCTTTCAAAACTTTTAGCCTCTGAGTTTCAAGTTTTGTGTAGTGATAAGGTGATGCTGAAAGGTTTATAAACACCTTTGCACCCTTTTGACAAAGCTCATCGAGCACGTTTATGTCGTACATTGCATTTTCATCGTTGTTTATATTCCAAATATCCTCACATATGCTTATGCCGAAGTTTATCCCTTCAATAGTCACAACCTCTCTTGCAGGGCTTGGTATAAAATATCTGTTTTCGTCAAAAACATCATAAGAGGGTAAAAGAGTTTTGTGTATAATCTTTTCAATCCTGCCTTGATGGAAGATAACAGCACTATTGAAAAGTTTCGAAACATGATGACTCTTTGTTGGGCTACCGACAATAACAAAACTGTCTTCCACTTCTTTTGCAATTTTTTCTATTGCATTATAAGCAGCCTCTATAAAGTCTTTTTGAAACAAGAGGTCTTTTGGAGGATATCCGCAGATTGCAAGTTCCGGAAATATAAGAATTTTTGCGTCTCTGTGGGATTTTATAATTCTTATTATCTTTTTTGTGTTGCCTTCAATGTCTCCAACAATAGGATTTATCTGGCAAAGCAAAACCTTCACATTCTCCACCTTCTTTGTGCTAAATATCCTTCTGGTCTTTTTTAAAAAATTCTTTATTTTTTATACTTTCAAGAATCTTTTGATTGTATATTTCAGAATAATAGCTAAAATCAAAGTACTCTCTGAGGACACTTACTTCAAATAAGCTTCTTTCTTCATGGTCTTTTAGAATTATCCCATCCTTGATTATGCTGTACTTAAGAAAAATATTAGCATTTTTCAGGTTGACAATATCAACATCTCTTTTAAATAGAGCTTTTCCCTCTTCCATCAAAAGACCTCTCAAGATTGCTTCATTCATCGCAAGTAAATCTTCTTCAAACATAACTGCAATGTCAACATCGCTCATATTGTTAAATGTTCCTGTTGCAAATGATCCGAACAAATATGCAAACTTTATTGCACATTCTTTGCTTATCCTCTCAATAAACTCCCTTGCCAGGTCTATAAATTTTTTTTGTTCCATAACACATCCACACGGCTTTTTTCAAACTCTTTCATAAAATTATATCACAAAAAAGGAAAAAACGCTTTTATTTTTGTCTTTCCTCTTTGAACTTCCTAGGAGACGTTCCTGTGTATTTTTTAAATATCATCGAAAAATATTTATAGTCGCTAAATCCAACCTTTTCGGCAACCTCATAAGATTTTAGGTTTGTAGAAAGGAGAAACTCTTTTGCTTTGTTTATCCTGAGTTCATTCAAAAAGTCCACAAAACTTTTACCAGTTTCTTCTTTGAATATTTTACAAAAATAGTTTGGAGAAATTCTACAAACCTCAGCAATATCAGACAGTAAAATTTGGGTTGCATAGTTTTTCTCAATGTAACTTATGGCATCTTTTATAATTTTCCTGTGCCTACTTTCTTTTACATTCTGAATCTTGTCAATGCAAGAGATGACAAAGTCTATTAGGCTTTTTTTCATATTTTCATGTTCCTGCTTTTTAAAAGAAAAGGCTGCGCTTTTGACAAACTCATCTTTTAAAACAGGGCAGATTTCTTTTGCCTTTGTGAAAATAAGGTCAGAAAGCTTCTTATAAGTATTTTCTAAAGAACTTTTATCATTTTGATCTTCCAGTTTTTCAAAAATCTTATTTAATAACAAAGTTGTCTTTTCCTTATCAAGAGACATAAAAGCGTTCAAAAGCTCGACCTCATCTTCAGTCAGCTGAGATAGAAGGAACTTACTATCTGATGCACTTTTTAAAGATAAATGTAGTTCCTTTTTGCTTGGAACAACAATTCCTTTTGAAAATGAGATCTTAACGTTAAGATACTTCTTGGCATTGAATTTTATTTGATTTAGAAGCTTTTCATCTATTTCTTTTGGTTCATTCAAGTTTAGTATCAAAATCAAGATGTTTTCACCAAAGTTGCCGTAAAATACAAATCCACGATACTTTTCCTGGATATCTTCTTCGATTATGTTTGCAAGTAGATTTAGCACAAATTCTTTGTTCTTTAACACAGAAGATTCCATTAACATAAAAATATCTTCAACTACAACCAAAATTACCTGAAAGTAAGGACCTTCTAAGGAGATTTTCAAAAGCCTTTCTTTTACAGGGTCAAGGACTATTTCGGGATTTGCAAACAGAGTTTTTAAAAATGTGGACCTCAAAACATATATGTTCTCTTCCACAATGTTCTTATAAAGCATAGTCTCAAAAGACTTTTTCAGCTCCTCAATTATAGATTCCTTTAACCCGATAACTACCTTGATTAGCTCATCTGCGCTCACAGGCTTAAGAAGATAATCAGATGCACGGAGTTTGAGAGCAGTCTTTAAGTAGTCCACATCGTCATAACCTGTGAGAAACACAATCTTTATGTTCGGCAGGCTCTGTTTTATAATCTTTGCAGCTTCAAGTCCGTCCAAAATGGGCATTCTAATGTCCAAAAGGACAATGTCTGGCTGTTTTGAAAAGCAAAGCTGTGCTGCTTCCTGGCCATTTGATGCTTCTCCTACTATTTCAATTCCGTACGACGTCCAGTCAATTGAAGATATTATTCCTTTTCGGATTATCCTTTCATCATCAGCAACAACCATTTTAATCATTTCAAATCACCCCTTCTTTTAAAGCTGGTTGTACAACCGTCACCTTTGTTCCAAGCCCTGGTGTGCTTTCGATTTCTATGCCGTATTCATTTCCGAACGCAAGTTTTATTCTGTCATTGACATTTTTAAGTCCTATTTTGCCATTTGTATCATTCTTCAGAGTACTTTCAAATACCTCTTTTGGAGCACCAGCTCCTGTGTCGGTTACAATAAAATACAGCTTTTCGTCTTTTGTAAACACTTCAATACTTATTTTCCCCCTTTTTCCGCTTTTTTCTATACCATGATAAATTGCATTTTCTACAATTGGCTGCAAAACAAGCTTTACTGTTTTATAGCATAGGGCTTGGCTTTGAACGTTTAACGAAAATTCTATCAAGTCCTGATACCTGAGATTTTGTATGAGGATATAACTGCTGAGATGTTCTATCTCTTCTTTTACAGTTATGATGTTACTTTTGTTTGCTAATATTGACCTGAAAAGTTTCGAGAGCGCCTCAACAAGGATGCATGCTTTATTTGCACCTTCAAGCCGAGCTGTCCAGTATATTGTATCAAGTGTGTTGTAAAGAAAATGAGGATTAATTCTTTCTTGCAGTGCTTTTAACTCTGCCTCTTTTTGCTTTATTGTTGCAATGTAAACCTGGTTCATAAGCTCATTGAGTTTTGCAGACATACTGTTGAATGCTTGAATTAGCTTTGACACCTCATCATTTCCTTTTGGCTGCATATATACATCAAAGTTCTGATTTGAAATGTGATCAATAAGGATTCTCAGCTGTTTGAGAGGAAAGAGAATACGATTTTGAATGAAAACAAGAAAAATAGATGCAGCGAAAAAGGCAAGAAGGATAGTAATAAAAAGATAACTTTGTATAGCTCTGTTTTCAGCAACAAGACCCTCCTTTTCTACAAAACTTACAACCTTCCACCCAAGAGGTTTTATGGTAGAGTATGTGATAAGAAAGGTTTTGCCAGACAGTTTTGTGTAAAAAAAGCCTTGCTCAAAATTTTCCATAGGTTTTGTCGAAATCATCTTGGCAAGGTTCTTTCCAATTAAAGTCTTGTCTATTGAGCTGAGGATAAAGTAGTTTTGGTTACAGATGACAAAGTTTTCAGAAAAATTTGAACTCAAGTGTATCACCTCTTCAAACAAGCTTTTTTCATCAATGTTTATCTCTAAATATCCGATTAGGTTTTTGAGGTTATTAATATCTCTTATAGGGCGAACAAGGGAAATTACATAAGTTAATATTCCTGCCCTGCTTGTTATAACGTTTGGGTACCATTCGTAGCTCTGGACGTTGATATTTGAAAGATTCAAAGTTTGTTCTTTTATTCCATATGTATCAAATATAGTATTATTTTTACCCATTATATAGATGGAATGGATATATGGTTTTTCACCAACAAGGTATGTTAAAAAGTCGTTTACATGTACCCTTGCCTTTTCAAGTTCATACAAGTCAGTTTTAAAGTCAGATTTCAAAAGCTGCCTCAAATCGCCGCTTTGAATAAAATAAAGCGAAGCTTCTTTTATATCATTTGTAATAAGCTCAAGAGAGCTTGCAATCTGTTTTACAGTATGAAGATGTGAAAATGCAAATTTGTTTTCTACTATTTTGACAGATTTTATATATGAGGTTATTCCAATCGGGAAGCTTGAAAGAATAATCAGAAAAATTGCACATACCATAATTTTGAACTGGAGACTACCTGATATCTTTTTCACTTTACCGATTCCTTTCTAATTATAAAATATTTTGAGAATAAAATAGCACAGAAAATGCTTAAATAACAAGGGTGAAAGATTCCAAAATGATAAAAATTTATAATATTCGAATATTTGTTTGGAAAAAATCTTAAATGAATAATGAAACAGCAAATGTGTTAAAATAATAGAAGTTTTAATAAGATTATTACCTACAAATTGCATAATCAAATTTATATAATTGACAGTAGAAATGAAATAAAAAATGAGAGGGAGGCAAAATCTATGAAAAACCCAAGATTTGTGAAAAGAGTTTTGGCTATTTTAGTGGTTTTTGGACTTATGCTTTCGCTTGCTGCCTGCAAGAAAAAGGCAGCTCAGCAGCCGCAGCAGAGCAGCCAGAACAAAAATATCGAAGAAAAAATTACTTTAACGTTTACTCACATGTTTACAAACGACGGAAGTGCAATAAGCACTGGTTTTTACAATGCACTAAATGAGTATAAAAAATCACATCCAAATGTCACAATAAAGCAGGAAGCTTTGTCGCATGACACTTATGAGACAAAGATAAAAACACTTGCTGCCGGTGGGGAACTTCCAGATGTGTTTGTTATAAAAGGCTCAATGGTTGACCCATTTTACAACAACAATCAGATTGTACCTTTGAATGATGCGCTTGACAGTGACATGGCATGGAAAAATAGCTTTGTTGAGGGTGCGTTTGACGATTTCAAAAGAGGTGACAAAATCTTAGGAATACCAATCCAGGTTCAGCCAACATCCCTAATTTTCTATAACAAACAGATTTTTAAAGAAGCAGGCATAAATGAGTTTCCAAAGGACTGGAATGAGTTTAAAGATGCTGTCAAAAAACTTAGATCAAAAGGGTATATTCCAATCACTGCAGGAAACAAAGGAAAATGGCTTGTTGAGTCATGTATTCTGAGCACTCTTGGTGACAGGTTCACAGGGACAGAGTGGTTTGTGTCTATAAGAGATAGAAAAGGTTCAAAGTTTACCGACCCAGAGTTTGTAAATGCGCTCAGGGCAATTGATGAGCTTGTTAAAATGAAGGCGTTTAACACCGATATCAACTCGCTTGACAACAACCAGCAGAGGACTCTTTATTATAACAAAAAAGCTGCAATGTTCTTTGAAGGTGGCTGGGCAATTTCACTTGTGACAAATGAAGCTCCAAAGGATGTTTTGGATGCAACAGAGCTTGCTATAATTCCCCCTGTGCCAGGTGGTAAGGGCAAACCTAACACAGTTTCAGGCGGTGCTGGCTGGGCATTTCAAATAAATGCAAAACTTGATGGGAGCAAGAAAAATGCTGCTCTGGAACTTTTAAAAGCGCTCTCAAGCTATGCGTATTCAAGGCCTATGCTTGAAAAGGGTGGTTTTCCTGCAACAAAAGTTACAAATTATGATGAAAGTAAGCTTTCTACTCTTGCAAAGAAATACCAGCAGCTTGCAAAGAATATAAAATATGTGCCTGTGTATGATGTTCAGCTATCACCTGGTGTGATTGAAGTTATGAACAGTGGTCTTCAAGACATGATAATAGGCACAATTACACCCGAAAAGCTTGCTCAAAAGATTCAGCAGGAGTACGAAAGAGAGGCTTCTAAATAAAGAAGATGGTTTACTTTTAAATTTTCACCAATAAACAGAAAGGGGAGGGAAGAGTTTGCCCTCCTCTTTTAGTTAGAAAGTATAAATTTAGAAAAATTTTTCAGAGGTGAGTATACTTCTATGGAAAGGGGTCTTTTTAAACCAAAATCAAGAGTTTTCATTGGGTATTTGGTTTTGCCGGTTTTATGGTATGTATTTGTTGTTGTCATGCCGCTCATTTTGGCCTTCAACTACAGTCTTTATGACTGGTCTGGCGGGCCAAGAATGAGATTTGTTGGACTTTCAAACTATGCAGAGCTTATAAAAGATACAGATTTTTGGCTGTCGTTTAAAAACAATATCATAATCACCTTACTTTGCATTGTTGGGCAGATTGGCATTGCCTTTATTTTGGCTGCCCTTATGACAACAAGGGTTTTAAAATTCAAAGAGTTTCACCGCACAGTAATATTTTTGCCTGTGGTTCTATCTGCAGTTGTAATAGGCTTTATCTGGACGCTCATGTATAACCAGCAGATAGGAATTTTAAACTGGATTTTAAGAGCAATTGGTCTTGAAAGCTTGATAAAGCCATGGCTTGACGACCCAAAGATAGTTATCTACTCTGTTTCTGTGCCACTTATATGGCAGTACATCGGGTTTTATCTTGTAATTTTAATGGCGTCGCTTCAGTCTATTCCGAAAGAAATATTTGAGGCAGCCGAGATAGACGGTGCAGACGGTTTTAAAAGAACAATTTATATCATATTGCCTCTTTTGGCAGATACTTTAAAGGTTTCTGTGATGCTCTGTATTGCAGGAAATATGAAAGTGTTTGACCATATATATGTCATGACAGGCGGTGGTCCTGGCAAAAGTTCAATGGTCATGGCCCAGTATGCTTACAATAATTCGTTTATAATGTTCAAGCTCGGTTATGGTTCTACAATCTCTGTTGGAATACTTGTATTGAGCCTTGCAATAATTTTGCTTTCGCGAAAACTAATGGGGGGAAAGAGACAATGACGCTCAAAAGGATACTATCAAGAATAGGAGCTTTGATTATAAACGCTTTTGTGATGTTGCTTTCACTTTCATCTATTTTCCCAATTGTCTGGCTTATTTATTCATCACTGAAGACAGAAAGAGAATTTGCACTAAACATTGCCGCGCTGCCAGCACATCCAACCTTTGAAAATTATATAAATGCCATCAAAACTGCAAAGATGCACATATACTTTTTCAACAGCCTATTTACAACAGTTGTCTCTGTCATCTTGATTGTTTTATTTAGCTTCGTGGTTGGGTACTTCTTTGCAAGATACAGGTTCACAGGGAGAAATCTTCTTTACACAATGTTTTTGGCGGGGATGCTAATACCAATCCATGCTCTGCTTGTTCCGATGTTTGTTGAGTTCAAAGTGCTTGGACTTTTGGACAAAAGAATAACGCTGATTTTGCCATATGTAGGGCTTGGACTTCCAATGGCAATATTTTTGATGGAAAACTTTATAAAAGATATTCCGCATGAGATTGAAGAAGCTGCGTACATTGATGGAGCGACACTCACTACAACTCTTTTTAGGATCATTCTTCCCATTTGCAAGCCGATTATTTCAACAGTTGTGATTCTAAGCAGTTTGTCTTCATGGAACGAGTTTTCGTTTGCCCTTGTTTTGATAAAAAGTGATGCTTTGAAGACTTTGCCTGTTGGTCTTACAAATTTCACTTCTCAGTACACAGTAAAATACACCCAGCTTATGGCAGCAATCACAATTGCAATACTTCCTGTGATTGTGGTATATCTGATATTCAACAAAAAAGTAATCCAGGGACTTGTTGCAGGCGCTGTCAAAGGGTGATATGAAGATTTTTACCCTTTTATTTTTTTCTTAAAAAATGAGATAAAGACTGAAAATAAAGAAAGAAAAACTTGCTGTGAGAAGTATTATAATAAATTCTAAAAGACTAAACAAACACAGGAGGGCAGAAACTGTGAGAATAAATCTTGACGGAAAATGGAAGTTCAGAGAAGTTGGTCAAAATGAGTACTACGAGGCAAGCGTGCCAGGGTGTGTCCAGCTTGATTTGATTAACCTTGGAAAGCTTCCCGACCCTTTTTATGCTACAAACGAGGTTTTGTTTTATGATCTGGAAGAGAAAGATTTTGAGTATGTAAAAGAGTTTGATGTTGATAATGTCGATTTTCAGGTCAAAAAGCTTGTATTCGAAGGAATTGATACGGTATCTGAGATTTATTTAAATGACCATTATTTGGGTAAGACCGACAACATGTTTTTGAAGTATGAATTTGATGTGAGTCTTGCACTTAAAAAAGGGAAAAACATTTTAAAGGTGATCCTTCTTTCACCAATAAAAGAGGCAGAAAGGCTCAAAAGCATTTACCAGTCAAGCTACAGCTATCCGCAAAGAAGCTGGATAAGAAAGTCGCAGTATTCGTACGGCTGGGACTGGGGGCCAAGAATTCTCCAGATAGGAATCTGGAAGAGCGTGTATTTAGAGCTTCACAATGGGCTTGAAATTCAAGATGAGTTTGTAAAAGTGGAAAGTATCTCAGATGAGCTTGCCATTGTAAGAGTGTTTGCAAAGATAAACTGTTTTGAAAAACCATCCGAAGTTGAGATAGGGGTATTTGATGGTAGCTTTTCTATGAAAATTTTTCCAGAGGTTTATAAATCAAAAGAGGGGTATTTTATTGATGAAAGGATTGAGATAGAAAACCCAAAACTTTGGTGGCCAAACGGGTATGGGGAGCCCTCTTTGTATGAGTTTAAAATAACTGCAAAGAGTTCGAATGAAGCTCAAGAAAAGAAGGTCACAACAGGGCTCAGGACTGTAAGAGTAATAAAGGAAAAGGATGAATATGGTGAAAGTTTTATCTTTGAAATAAATGGCAAGAAGGTTTTTGCAAAGGGTGCAAACTGGATACCTGCTGATTCCATCCTGCCAAGGCTAAAAGAAGATGACTACAAAGCTTTAATCAAAATGGCAAAAGATGCAAACATGAACATGCTCAGAGTCTGGGGCGGCGGAATTTATGAGTATGACTGGTTCTATAGCGAGTGTGACAAAAATGGTATAATGGTGTGGCAGGATTTCATGTTTGCATGCGCAATCTACCCTGATGAGTTTGACTTTTTCGTTGAGAATTTCAAAAAAGAGGCAGAGTACCAGATAAAACGACTGAGAAACCATCCGTGTATAGTGCTTTGGTGTGGAAATAACGAAAACAACTGGGGTTTTAGAGACTGGTGGCACATTGGCGACCCAGAATTTTTGGGAAATAGAATTTACAAGAAGGTTTTGCCACAGATTCTATCAGAGCTTGACCCAACAAGACCGTACCACATCTCAAGCCCGTATGGTGGAGAGCATCCAAATAGCAGCACTGCTGGTGACAAGCACACATGGGATATCTGGGCTGGCTGGAAAGACTATATTTACTACAAACACGATAATGCAAGGTTTGTGAGCGAGTTTGGTTTTCAAGCAGCAGCGCATATTGACACAATGAAAAAATATATTCCTCTAAAAGACCAGACAATCTTTTCAAAGACCTTGAGAATGCACGAAAAGCAGGAAGAAGGTTTAGAAAGGCTTATAAGGTATATGGCAGGCTCAATTGGTCTACCAAAAGACTTTGACTCTTTTGTGTATTTGTCACAGTTTGTTCAAAAAGAGGCTATAAAGCTTGCGGTTGAGCACTACAGGAAGAATAAGTTCAGGACAGCAGGAGCACTTTACTGGCAGCTGAATGATTGCTGGCCTGTCATCTCATGGTCGTCAATTGACTATCTAAAAAGGAGAAAGGCGCTTTACTATGAGTCAAAAAGGATATTTGCAAAGTTTTTGCCAGTGGTTGAGTATGAGAATGGAAAGCTAAAGGTATATGTTGTAAGCGATGAACTAGAGTCAAAACAGGGCCAAATCAATATTACAATCTGGAATTTTGACGGGCAGAAGTTATACGAGAAAAACCTGACTGTTGAAATTCCTGAAAATGGTGTGGTTGAGGCATTTTCTGAAAAAGTAGAAAACTTGAATATTTTGAAGGGTGAGTGGTTATATATACCCAAACATGTTGAAACGGCTGTAATTGGAGATAAGATAGACAGAGGACTTTTGGAAAGCATAGTTTTTGTAAGCCTTTTTGTCGATAGAGTGGAATACGAAAACTACTTTGTATTTGAAAAGCCAATAAACCTCGAGCTAAAACCCTGCCAGTTTGAATATGAAATA
Source organism: Caldicellulosiruptor diazotrophicus (assembly GCF_017347585.1). NCBI lineage: Bacteria > Bacillati > Bacillota > Caldicellulosiruptorales > Caldicellulosiruptoraceae > Caldicellulosiruptor > Anaerocellum diazotrophicum. Next base: position 2,279,029 of record NZ_AP024480.1, on the reverse strand, counting down.
AAAGATGACTATATTGTAATAAAACCCAAAACTCCCGCAATTTGCCTTATAATTGAAGCTGACAAGGATGTAGAAGACAACTTCATTTTTGCAAGACCTGAAAAAGAGTATAAGATTAATCTAAATGGAGGACAGGTTAGAAAGGTTTGTGATTTGTTAGATTTGATTGAGCGATGAAAAATAAAACTACTAAAAAAAAAGCTCTAAGATAAAATCCTCTCTGGCATTACAATAAACTTTGCCGGAGAGGATTTTTTTGGCACAGAAGGGGTAAAATAAAATTAGTAAAATTGCTGAATCCACAAACTGCTGAAAATCTGCTATAATAAGATTACTGCAAATGTTTGCACAAGATTTAAATAAAAGTTTTCAAAGAAAGAGGGATTAGTTTGAAAAAACCATATCTTATAGAAGCTATAATAGGGAACACAAAGGTTTTAGGGCAGCTTGATTCAAATGGCATATTGCAAAGGTTTTATTGGCCTGCAGTAGATTATTATCAGCAGGTGAAACTCTTTTTATCAGCCGTTTTTTTGGATGGGCTTGTATTTTTCGAGGATGAAAATTTCAAGATAAGAAGTGGATTTGTGGATGACTTTGCGTACTTTTTTGAATATAAAATTGCAGACAGAACAATTTTTCAGCTTGACTTTGTTGACTTTGAAACAGACAGCTTGGTTCGTTTATGGGAAACTGGCTTCGAAGACTTCTATGTCTTTTTAGAACCTATGATAAATTCTTCAAGCCTTTTTAATGCTGCAAAGGTTGATAAGGAAAATGAAATAATCTATGCATATTTTAAAGGGACATATATAGGTCTTGCTTTTGAGAATAAGATAAAAAGCTTTACAGTTAAAAACGGAATTGATGATGCAAACGATAATCAGCTGGAAGGCTGGAATGAAGCTACAAACCCACAAATTGCTGTAAAACTTGAGAATACAGGAAAGGTTGTATGTTTTCTTGCTTTTGGAAATTCAAAAAATGAGATATACCAAAAACTTTCTTACTTAAAACAAAAAGGGTATGATGAAATTTACAGGCAAAACAAAACCTTTTGGAAAAAGAAATTTTCAAAAGTAAAGATCATTTGTACAGAAGATCCCAAAAACATAGAGCTTCAAAAAAGAAGTGCCTATGTATTTTATACTCTGCAAAATTCCAAAACAGGTGGAATTTTAGCTGCATCTGAGGTTGACGAGAAGTTTTTCCACTGTGGCGGGTATGGTTTTGTATGGGGAAGAGACGCTGCGTTTATAGTATCTGCAATGGATGCGCTTGGACTCTCAAGGGAGGTTGAAAGGTTTTTTGAATTCAAATTTTCTTGTCAGGAAAAGGAAGGATTCTGGGACCAGAGATATTATACAGATGGCAACTTAGCTCCAAGCTGGGGAGTTCAGATTGATGAGACAGCTTCTGTTGTGTGGGGATTTCTCAGCTACTGCGAAAGACAAAATTCCTTGCATTTGATTGATTTGCATAAAGAACAGCTCAAAAAAGCACTGCTGTTTTTGATAGCTGCTGTGGATAGCGAAAAGGGAGTTATTTTTAGAAGCTTTGACCTGTGGGAAGAAAGAGAAGGAATTCATCTTTACTCAAATGCAAGCATTTATGCTGCGCTGAAAAAAGCAAAAAAATATTTTCCTGTTCTTGAAAATGAAATTGAAAATAAGCTGAAGGCAATAAAAAATCAGGTGGCAACAAGGTTTTACAGTCCTAAACTTTCCCGGTATGTAAGGTCAACAGATGTTAGAATTTCACATGAGGAATTTTTAAAGCTTCCTGAAGAGAACAGGTACATGCAAAAAGATGAGAGATATGAGATAACCTATTATTTCAAAAAGCAAGATGAAGTTGTTGACATTTCAATGCTTGGCATTTATTATCCTTTTGAAATGGTAGATAGCAGCGATAAGGCTTTCAAAGCAACCATTTTGGCTATTGAAAGGGAGTGTCAAAATTCAATTGTCGGGGGCTACAAGAGATACTTTGATGACAGGTACATTGGTGGAAATCCATGGATACTGACAACACTCTGGCTTGCAATTTACTACAAAAAAACTGGTCAGATTGACAGGGCAGAAAAACTTTTTGAGTGGGCAAAAGCGCACAGTTTGCAAAACGGACTTTTACCAGAGCAGGTTGACAAGCTCACTGGCAAGCCTGCTTGGGTTGTACCTTTAGCATGGTCCCATGCAATGTATGTGCTGTATCTTTATGAATAAATTAATAATAAAAATAAAGACCAGCTTGTTTGTTTTAAACAAAGCTGGTCTTTTAGTTTTATTATTACACAGGATTATAAGGTAAATATTTCTCCAATCTCTTTTTTAAAGGTTGACATTTAAAGGTTGTTTTTCCAATTATTTCGCCATCAATAAATTTTATTTCCACATCGTATATTGCTTTTTCTAGTTGAGAAAAGTCAAGAATGATATGTTCTGCATATTTTATAAAGTAATTATTAGTTTTTTCTCCTGGTGGAATATTAGCTAAGGAAAAATAACATTTTTCAGAATTCTTTTTTATCTCGATAATAATAGGGCATGTATCAACAGGGTTAATTAGTTCAATATATATTACAAACTTTTTATCATTGCCAAAAAGAACATGGGTTTCATGTAATAATTTTAAAAACCCATCTTCAGTTTTAAACGTTTCCAAACCAATTTTTACTTTTTCTATTTTTAACTCTTTTTTTAGTTTTTTTAGTTTTTCAATAGTTGCAAAAATTATTAATTGTTCGTTACAAGCAATAATAAAAGCTTCATTTTCTTTTAAGAAAGTTGAAATATTAATAAAATCACTATTTCTCTCACATTCAATGATATTGTTTTCTGTTATGATTTTTATTTCTTGAAATGTATCTAAAGGAAGGTAAAGATTCATTAACGTTTACCTCGCACTTTATAATTATTTCAAAATAGTCTTTATACTAAATAGTTACTATTCTGAAATCTATTCTATAATTTCTTTTATTTTAATAACAAGTTTAGTATTTCAAAGAAAACAATACCTAGAATACATACTGCAATATACAAACCAATACCTTCTAAAGATGGAGCAAATATTACCAAGAGTATTATTGCCGCAAGTATAAAGAAGACCACTATTTTACTAAAATTCTTATATTTATAAAATTTAACTTTTTCTAAATGAAAAAAGCGAATAGTAAAAAGTGAAAACAAAAATTCAAATATTATTAACATTACAAGAAGTTTTAGTGAAGATATTATCCTAAGCAGAAGTATACCAATATTAAACACACAAGAAAAAGTGATAAAAAATACCGCAGGTTTTATTAAAATTTTCTTTGAGTAACCATTTAGATTTTGTTCTACTGACAAATCTAATATGCTATCAACTACTACTCCAACTACTATAAAAAGTTGTGCAATTCTATTTGCTACATTTCCTTTTAAGATTGGTAAGTTTCTATTGAGGTAAAAAAAAATCAATACTAAGAGTGATAAAATAATTCCACTGAGTGCCCAATTCAAAAAATGATGTTTGGTTTTATTTGCCATATTCATTCCAACCTCGGACAAATCCTTTTACAAAAGATATACCAGTTGTAAAATATTCTCCATATTCAAATATTTTAATTATCTCTTTTGCAAAAGCACTTGCAGCACTGGACAAACTATCTTGTTCTACTCCCCTTAAACATATATCCATTTCTCATTATATTAAATCAAAAAAAATTTATCTTAATGTAAAATTTAATACCTCGAAAAGTATTGTAACAAAAACAAAAATTAATAAATATCTATACATACCTTCTATTTCAGGGAATATTATTCCCAAGAAAATTCCTAACAAGAGAGCAGATAATATAATAATTTTTGTATAATTTTTGTAATTCTTAAATTTAAGAATATATAAGTAATTAGAACGCAGAACAGAATATGTGAAAAAAATTTCGAGCAAGATAAAAGCTCCCAAGTCTTTTATGCTTGGTATTATTTTTAAAACTAAAAGACCAATGTTTAGGGGTAGAAAAAAGAAAACTAAAAATAACAGAAAGTTATTTAATAAAATTCTAAGATGTACTTTGTTAGAATTTTCAATACATTTAGCATCAATTATTGCACTGACTACTATTCCAACTACAATCAACAATTGAATAATTCTGTTTAAAGGATTTTCTTTAAAGTAAGAAGAGTCTTTTAAGTAGTAAACAGCATAAACGAGCAGTGTAGAAGTAATGCATCCAGCTACGATCCAACTAAAATAACTTTTTTTATTTTCCATACTCTCTCCAACCTCTAACGAAACCTTCTCCAAATGACCAACCTATTGATATCCATCCGACAATTCCAGGTGATTTAATTACTCCTTTTGCAAAACCACTTACAGCTCCAGACATGCCAGCTTGTCCTATTCCTCTTAATGTATATCCATTTTTCATTACAGCATTAAATTCTCTGTTTTGTTTGTAGCCACTAATACCGCCTTTAATGCCATTTTCCAAACCTGAAGCTATTGCTGTTCTTTCTATATCATTTATGATTTCTTTGACGCCTTCTTTCACACCATTTAAAACTCTGCCTCCAAACTCTTTCAATTCCTGTATAGGAATTTTTCTTACAACATATACCTGCATTCTACATAACCCCTCTAAAGTTGTATTTTAGAAATTAAGATGATATTTTAAATATACCATAAAAAAGCAACGTAAATAATGTTAAAATTTTGATAAAATATTTATGCAAGTTACATAATTTGCAAAAAGAGTTCTGAGGAAAAGATTTGCAAACTTAAAGTATTATAAATTGGAGAAGATAATATTAGAAAAAGAAATTAAAAATATAGAAAAATTTTTGTTAATACTATACACAAAGTGGTATAAATTATATAAACCCTCTTAAAAAATTACTAAAAGAAAGGAGATGAATGGTTGCGGATACTGCAGCTTACATGGGAATATCCACCAAGGATTGTTGGTGGCATCTCAAGGGTAGTAAGAAGCATCTCACAAAAGCTTTCCAAGGACGATAATGTGTATGTTATTACCCTCTCAGAAGACTATGAAAGGACAGAAGATCATGGGAATCTTAAGATATTTAGAGTTCAAGTGTATCCACTGAATTCCCTTAACTTTATCGACTGGGTCATGATGATGAACATGGCACTTGCTGAAAAGGCTATATATATTGCACAAAGTGAAGGCAGATTTGACATAATTCATGCGCATGATTGGCTTGTAGCATTCGCTGCGCGGATGGTAAAACATGCTCTTCGAATTCCATTGGTTGCAACAATTCACGCAACAGAACATGGACGCAATGGTGGTATATATACAGATATGCAGAAGTTTATCCACAATGTTGAGTGGTGGCTGACATTTGAAGCGTGGAAAGTAATTGTGAACTCTGAGTTTATGAAACACGAATGTGAAAGGATTTTCAGCTTAACACCAGACAAATGCATTACAATTCCAAATGGTATAGATTATGATGAGTTTGCAAATGTAGAGTTTGATTTGGAATTCAGAAGAAAATATGCATTGGACAATGAAAAAATAGTTTTTTTTATTGGAAGACATGTGTACGAAAAAGGAATTCACATCTTGATAGAAGCTTTCAGAAAAGTACTTGATAACTTCTACGATGCAAAGCTAATAATCGCAGGCAATGGTCCAATGACAGGTGAACTTTATTCAAAAGCTCACTTTTTAGGGCTTTCAAATAAAGTGTTATTTACAGGCTTTATTTCTGACGAAGAAAGGAAAAAACTGTTTAAAGCTTCTGATATTGCTGTATTTCCAAGCCTTTACGAGCCTTTTGGGATAGTTGCTTTAGAAGCAATGGCATCAGGATGTGTACCAGTGGTATCTGACATAGGAGGTTTTTCTGAGATTGTTAAACACTTTCACAATGGACTTACTTTTTTCTGTGGAAATTCAAATTCGCTTGCTGATATGATTTTGCTTGCTTTGAAAGATGATATACTTCGACAGAAATTGTCAAGACAAGCACAGTCTGATGCAAAAGAAATTTATTCATGGGATGAGATAGTGAAAAGACTTAGAAATTTATACCAGATGATTGTTACAGAAGCAAAAAAGATGAATTGGTTTTCACTAAATTAGAAAAAATTTTAAGTCAGAAGGAGGAGGTCTAAAAAAGTATGAAAGGTATTATAATGGCAGGCGGGTCTGGGACAAGGCTCAGACCATTGACTGTGTCACTTCCAAAGCCGATGATACCTTTTTTTGGCAGACCAGTTATGGAGTATGCAATAAAACTTTTCAAAACCCATGGTATTTTTGAAATAGCAACAACTCTTCAATATCATCCTGACAAGATAATCAACTATTTTGAGGATGGGCAAAAGTGGGGGGTTTGTATTCAACACTTTATTGAGGACAGGCCTCTTGGCACAGCAGGTTCTGTCAAGAATGCAAAAGGGTTTTTAGATGAGACTTTTGTTGTCTTGAGCGGGGATGGAATTACAAATGCAGACCTCACAAGAGCTGTAGAGTTTCATAAGCAGAAGGGCAGCAAGGTCACAATTGTATTAAAAGAGGTTGAAATACCAATAGAGTATGGTATTGTTCTTACAGACGAAGAAGGAAGGATTCAAAGGTTTTTTGAGAAGCCTTCATGGAGTGAAGTTTTTTCGAATCTTGCAAATACAGGTATTTATATAATTGAGCCAGAGATACTCGACTTTATAGAAGATGGCAAACCATTTGATTTTAGCAAGGATTTATTTCCAAAACTATTAAAAGAAAAAGTGCCCATGTTTGGGTTTAAGATGGATGGTTACTGGTGTGATATTGGAGATGTGGGAAGCTATATTAAAGCTCACAGGGATGTATTTAGACTTGGTGGAATACTTGACCTTGATTTGAAAAGTTCTAAAATTTCTAAGTATTCTAATATTTCACCAAACGCTAAGATAAGCCAAAGTGTGTTTATTGGAAGTGAGTGTGAGATAGAAGACGATGTTGAAATAGGCGAGTTTTGTGTAATTGGTGATGGTGTAAAGATTGCAAAAGGAACTAAGCTGGAAAGGGCTATACTTTGGAGTGGCAGTTTTATTGGTAAAAACTGTGAGCTCAAAAGCTGTATCATCTGCAGCAAATCCATTTTGAAAGACTATGTAAGAGTGTCTGAAAAGGCAGTGGTTGGTGAGAACAACCTTTTGAAAGATTTTGTTGAGGTTAAGGCAGAAGCTAAAATTTGGCCAGAAAAAACAATTGAGTCTGGCACAGTAATAGATGAAAACATCTACTGGGGGACAGAGGTTATTAAAAGTGTATTCTGGGTTCGTGGAATTACAGGTGATTTTAATCAGGAGATAACACCCCAGTTTGCAATAAAACTTGGGAATTCTATTGGTTCTGTATTTGATAGAAATGCAAGAATTTTAATTGGTGATGACTACACAGAAAGGAGCAGTGTTATTCGAAAAGCTATTGAAACAGGCTGCCAGATAACCGGTGCAAGACTTTACAGGACAAGAGGTGTAATACTTCCTATTTTTAGATACATTGTAAAGGACTATTATGACGCTGGCATTTATGTACGCTCAAGAGGAAATAGCATAAGGATTGAGATATTTGACCAAAACGGTATGAACATTGACAAGTCGCTTGAGAGAAAAATTGAAAATTTGTTTGTTACATGCGATTTCAGGACCTCTTCAAATATCAATTTTGTAAATGAACTTGTCTCATCACCGCTTGAGATGTACTTTGCAAGGCTTGAAGAGACGTTTGAAAGTTCCAGGTTCAAAGGGTTAAAGGTTTGTATAGTCTCGGAAGACAAATCTATAATTTCGCTTTTTGACAGGATTTCTGAGCGATATGCATTAAAGAGTACTTTAATCAGTGGGGGGTCTAAACAGTGTATAGAGAATCTTAAAAATATGTGTATGCAGAGCGAATATGATGCAGGGTTTTTGATTGACAGGCAAGGAGAACACTTTATCATGATGCTGGGAGACTGCACAGTGTACGGCGAAAAGCTCAAAATGCTACTTGCATGGCTTGAAATGAAAAAGTTTAAAAATAATCATATTATTTTGCCTGAGTTTTTCAAGGCGTTTTTGAATGATGTAGATAAGCTTTTAGATGTTCCTGTAAAATATACAGGAAATGAGATTAGAGATTATATGAAAGTTATTTTAGAGCATGGTATTAATTACTTTTTCTACTACGATGCAGTTTCGTCAGTAATGCTAATATTGGAAAAACTTGCTGAAGTGAAAGATTTGATAGAAAAAGTAAAAAAATTAGATGAAGTTCATGTGTTAAAATAGTTAAAATGTAAAAGGAAGGGGTAATGAAAATCTACCCTTTCCTTTTTTGATTTTTTAGCAAAGGAGAGTAAACAATGAATATATTGTCAAAATATAAAGGATTCAACCTACTCGGTTTATTTATTCCAAATATGAGTTATGGATTTTTTGAAGATGATTTTAAGTGGATGCAGGAATGGGGATTTAACTTTGCAAGAATACCCATGAACTACATAAACTGGTATGTAGAAAGGCAACCAGGTATAAAAGAAGAAGTTTTAGAGATGATAGACAAGGTTGTTGTATGGGGCCAGAAATATGGTATTCATATTTGTTTGAATATTCATGGTGCGCCGGGTTATTGTGTAAATGAAAAAACTAAGGAAGGCTATAATCTATGGAAAGACAAAGAACCTCTTGAACTATTTGTATTATATTGGCAGACATTTGCCAAAAGGTATAAAGGAATATCTTCAAAGTATTTGAGCTTTAACCTTATAAATGAACCAAGACAGTATTCTAAAGAAGAGATGACAAAAGAGGATTTTATTAGAGTTATGACATATACTGTTGAAAAAATAAGGGAGATTGATAAAGAAAGACTTATAATAATTGACGGTGTTGACTATGGTAATGAACCTGTTTTTGAACTCGCAAGTTTAGGTGTGGCGCAAGCTTGCAGGGCATACATTCCGTTTGAACTTACACACTATAGGGCAGAATGGGTGCAAGGAAGTGACAAGTTTGGTGTGCCTTCGTGGCCACTTATACGCAAAAATGGTGAAGTTGTTGATAAAGATTATTTGAAAAGGCATTATGAAAAGTGGGCAAATTTATTTAGATACGGTATTGGTGTAATTTGTGGTGAAGGGGGATCATATAATAAAACACCCCATCATATTGTTATAAAGTGGTTTGCTGATGTACTGGATGTTTTAAAAGAACTCGGAATTGGGATTGCACTTTGGAATTTGCGTGGCCCTTTTGGAATTATTGATTCTGGAAGAGATGATGTTGAATATCAAGACTTTTATGGGCACAAGCTTGATAAAAAGTTACTTGACCTTTTAATGAAATTTTGAAAATATATGTCTAAAGTTTTATAGTTGAAGAAAATGGAGTCACATGAGATAAAAATGTGACTCCATTTTTTATTTTGAAAAGTCATATTTTAATAAAATTAAAATAAAAGTATTCTAAATTTTAAAAATATTAAAATTATACTTGCAACATATTAAAATTTCGAGTATAATTTATTTAAACAAGAACATAAAGGTGACAAAATAAATGAGGGTAAAGCTATTGAGTAAATGTCCTATATGTGGCTCCGGGCTTGAAATTATCAAACTAAGATGTCCATCTTGCAGGACTACTATAGAAAACAATTTTGAATATAACAAGTTTATGAAATTAACAGATGAACAACTTCAATTTGTTGAGATGTTTCTAAAAGCAAGGGGCAACTTTAAAGAGATGGAAAGGGAACTTGGACTTTCGTATCCAACACTCAGGGCAAGACTTGAAAGTATTTTAGAGGTACTTGGTCTTAAGGACATTGGCAAGAGACAGGATACAATAGAAGTTTTAGAGATGTTAGAACGCGGTGAGATTAGCCCTGATGAGGCTATAAAAATATTAAAAGAGGAGGATTAAGTGTTATGAAAGAGGAGATATTAAGAATACTAAAAATGGTAGAAGAAGGCAAACTTAATACTGAAAAGGCATACGATATGATTGAAATTATTCAAAAGAAAAGCTTTAGCCCAACTGAACAGCAAAATAAAGATAGGATACTCAGGATATTGGTAAGTTCGTCGGATAATGATGAGGTTAAAATAAGTCTGCCAATTGAGTTTATAAAGAGCATGATAAAGGCGACTGGTCCAATGTTTATTCAAAAGATAGTTGACCAGTCAATTCAAAGAGGAATTGGAAATTCCCCATATGAAGAAAATAATGATAAACCAAATTTTCAAAACATTTTTGAAGGTATTGATATTAATCTGGTTTTAAGTGCTATTGAAAGTGGTCTTGTGGGTGAAATTGTAAACATCCAATCTTCAAATGGAGATAAAGTTTATATTGGGATTGAATAAATTTTATTCTTAAAAAGGTGGTTTTTAAGAACATGAGAATAATAATAGGCAACCGCAATGAAAGAAAAATAGATATAAATTTTCCTCTTTTTACAGTAACATTTTTGTTGAGAGTTACACCTAAATTTGTGCTTAAACATATCTTAAAAAAACTACAAGCAAAGATAGCTCTTGATGACATAGATTTTAGAGCCATCTCACGCGCAATTTATTCTCTTCGAAAGTATAAAGGGTTAGCTATTGTGGAGATAAAAGAGTCGAATGGTTCAGAGGTGTTAATAAAAATATGAAAAAGAAAAGATTTTTTCAGTTTTCTGAGGTATTTAAGATAATCAAAAAAAATTTCTATTTACTTATAACAGTAGTTCTTTTATCTATTGGTGCATCACTTATTAATATATCTTTAATACAAATCGAAAAAAGTCTTGTTGATGCAGGAGTCAAAAAAGATTTTAATCTATTTATCAGCACATTAAAAATAGCACTTATAGTTATTTCGATAAAAATTCCTCTTGAATATATTAAAGCATATTTACACGGTAAGTTTTCTGAAAAAAGTTTAAAAGATTTGAGAGAAGAGATTAGCAAAAAGCTTATAGTTTCTGAAATAAACCTTATAGAAAAAAATACAACAGGTGATTTTATATCCAGACTCACTTCTGACCTGTCGATTATTAATGGATTTTTGACTCAATCATTAAATGATATATTATATCATCCGGTTGTTTTTGTTATTGGAATTGTTTATGGGATATTGGTGAGTTGGCAGATGACTCTCTTTTGTTTTGCAATAATTCCCTTAGTCATACTTGCTGCGTTATATATTAGCAAACCTGTTGAGAAATTTACAAAAAGTCAGCAACATTTGGTTGGTGAGACAAATACCACTGTTCAAGATGTAGTAACAGGTGCTTTATTGATAAAGGCTTTTTTGCTTGAAGCACATATTTTTAAAACTTTTAAATCGGGTTTGGAAAAGGTATTTCATCAGGGCTTAAAGATAGCCAAAATTTCAGCAATTCTTGAGACGGTGAAAGGTGTAATTCAAGTTGCACCAAGTATTCTTTTATTTTTATTTGGTGGTTATATGGTGATAAAGAACAAGCTTACATTTGGTGGACTTATAGCTTTTGCAGAACTTATGAATATATTCTTAGCCCCAATGCACATTTTACCTAATGCGATAAATAACTATAGGAAAACAAAGGCTGCTGTGTCAAGAATTAATGAGATATTATTGCATACTAATGAAATGTCTGGCGATTTAAACCAAAGTAAGGATGACTATGACTATGCAGTTGAGTTTGAGAATGTAGTATTTTCTTATGATACATTAATGAAACCGGTTTTAGAAGGTGTTAGTTTTAAAATAAAAAAAGGTGAGAAAGTAGCAATTGTTGGACCAAGTGGTAGTGGAAAATCAACCATTGTAAAGCTACTTCTTGGTCTTTACAGGGCTCAAAGTGGGCAAATAAAAATACTTGGCAATTCTTTAGAAGAGTGGAATTTAAAAAGTTTAAGAGATAAAATTTCTGCTGTAAATCAAGATGTTTTTCTTTTTCCCACAACAATATATGAAAATATCTTATATGGGAAATTAGAAGCAAAGAAAGATGAAATAGAAGAAGCTTGCAGGATAGCTAATATTCATGATTTTATAATTAATGAAGCAGGGGGTTATTTTAAAGAGATTGGTGAAAGAGGTGTAAATATGTCAGGTGGGCAAAAACAAAGAATTACCATAGCAAGGTCAATATTGAAAAGTGCTGAGATTTTTATATTTGATGAGGCTACCTCTGCGCTTGATACAGAATCAGAAAATGTACTTCAATCCGAAATTGAGAAAATTGTAAATGGCAAAACAGTAATTATTATTGCACATAGATTCTCTACAATTAAAAATGTAGACAAAATAATTGTTATAGATAATGGGAAAATTTGCGAAGAAGGAACTCACAGTGAACTGATTGAAAAAAAAGGAGTTTATTATAATCTTTATTCAAAACAATTTACTGAGAAAATGAAAGGAAATTTGTTTACTTAGGGAGTGAGACTTTGTGAAAAGAATAGCTAATTCAAATTTGATACGGCTTCTCTCTTTTATGTGGAAAGATGGGGGGACTCCACTACTTGGTATAAGTTATATAGTAGCATTGATAATATTGTCGTCACAGCAATTTTTGTTTAATTTTGTTGGCGCTTTGGGTTTAAAAATTGTGACAGATAGTATTCTGGAAAAAGACTTACATGGACTTTTTAAAGGTCTGATTTTTGTGGCTAAGTGGTTTGGCATTTTATTAATAATAATACCCTTATTTGGATATATATATGAATGCTGTATAATAAAAACCACAATAATTATAAAGGAAAATTTCTTTAAGAAAATATTAAGTTTATCATTGGACTACTTTGAAAAAAAGCACAGTGGGGATTTTATGTCACGTATTAACAATGATGTTGCTATTGCTGAAGGGGCATATTCCTGGCAGCTTATGATGCTGGCAATGGCTTTTATTAGTGGTATTGGTTCGGCAAGTGTAATATTTTCTGCAAATAAAATACTATTTTTGTAAGGAAAATTTCTTTAAGAAAATATTAAGTTTATCATTGGACTACTTTGAAAAAAAGCACAGTGGGGATTTTATGTCACGTATTAACAATGATGTTGCTATTGCTGAAGGGGCATATTCCTGGCAGCTTATGATGCTGGCAATGGCTTTTATTAGTGGTATTGGTTCGGCAAGTGTAATATTTTCTGCAAATAAAATACTATTTTTGTATGGATTGATCATAGGCCTTCTTCATCTTACTTTTAATGTAGCTTTTATAAAACCATTAAAAAACGTAAGTGATAAGATACAATCAAAGCTTTCAGAGGTTGTTCAGAGATTTTCAGATATTATCTCAGGTGCTTTTGTTATTCGTGTTTTTATGATAGGTGAGATAATTTTTAAAAAGTTTATCCAAACAAATTTAGCTGTTTACAAACTTTCATTGAAGAGAATAAATTATAATTCTATACTTGCAGCTTATAATTATACGGCAGGGCGGCTTATTTTTTTTGGACAGATAGTAATTGGTGGATATCTGGTTATGAAGAATAAGCTCACATTTGGTAATTTAATGATTAGTGTAAATATGATGGGTTCTTTATTATGGCTTTTTGGTTCTGTTGGGCAATTTTTAACAAATCTGCAGAGTTCTTTGGCAGGAGCACAAAGAATTTTTGAGGTACTTGATATTGATGAAAAGTATTTGGATGATACAAAGATAGAGTATATTAGTCTTCCTATGGTTACTGAAATAAATCAAAATAGTTCAAGTATTTGTATAGAATTCAAAGAGGTTAGTTTTTCATATAGCGAAACGAAAGAAGTACTAAATGACATAACCTTTACAGTTCCAAAATGTGCCAAAGTAGCTTTTGTTGGGAAAAGTGGTGGTGGAAAGAGTACTATCTTTAAATTAATAATGGGTTTTTATAAGCCACAAAAGGGAGAGATATTAATTTTCGGTCGACCTATATCATGTTATACTGTCAAGGAATTAAGAAGTCTTTTTGCATATGTTCCTCAAGATTGTTATTTGTTCAATGGAAATATATATGAAAATATTAGATATGGAAAGCTAAATGCTACAGAAAAAGAAGTTATTGAAGCTGCAAAAAAAGCAAATATTCATGACTTTATTATGAGTCTTCCAGAGGGATATAACACAAAAGTCGGAGACAAAGGTTTGACACTTTCTGGAGGACAGAGACAGAGAATTGCAATAGCAAGAGCTATTTTAAAAGATGCTCCAATATTACTTTTAGATGAGCCGACATCTTCTTTGGACTCTGAATCAGAGTTAGAAGTGATGAAAGCACTCAATGCACTAATAGAAGGTAAAACTACATTAATAATTGCACATAGGCTTTCTGCAATCAAAGATGCTGATATTATATATCTCATTGAGGATGGTAAAGTAATAGAAAAAGGTAATCATGATGAGTTATTACGCATTAAAGGGAAATACGCCAATCTTTATCTAAAGCAGTTTGCAACAAAATATTATTTTTAGTTTGTTTAATTAAGCTAATATAAAACTTAGCACATAAAGGCTATAATTGTAATGTATTAGATTTTTCTATTTTAATAATGGGAAGGGAAACCGATATTTATGAAAAACAGAATTTACATAAGATGGGCACTTGTCTTTGCATGGATGACTGTAATTTTTTGTTTCTCAGCACAGGAAGGTGCTATTTCGCATCAAAAAAGTTTTTCAATAGCAATGTTCGTGGAGAAATTTATAGAATTTTTTACAGGAAGGGATTTGGTTAATTCTTACAACAGAAAGAATTTTGAATTATTAATAAGAAAACTTGCGCATGTGACAGAATATCTCATTTTAAGTATGCTATTTTATAAAGCGTTTTTTGAATGCAACAAAAATTCAAAAAAGTCTTTTATATTGACAATTATTTTCTCTGTTGTTTACGCAATTTCAGACGAAGTGCATCAGATATTTGTATCCGGTAGAGGACCAAGTGCTATTGATGTAATGATAGATATGGTTGGAACAATTGGGTATTTTTTGATTGTAAAAATAAAAAATATAGCTAAAATAATACAAAATTTTGCTTTAAATAAAATTAAACGGCTGGTCGAAAAAATTTAGTCAGCCGCTACCATTTATATCTAAATACAGTCCACATAAGAAAGCTACCTATTGCAAAAATCAATATCCCAATGACAAACCTTGTTTTGTCAACTTTTTCTTCGATTTCATAACCTCTTTTTAAAATTTTTATTTGATATGCGTGTATATCTAAGTCTCCACCATGTTCCTTACAAGCCCTATTAAAAATGCCCTTTACATAAACAGTATCACCTTTTACCCCATGTTTTCCAAGATATTTAATTTTTTTAGCATCTTCATATTTCAAAAAAACACCAATTGCATTGCTGCCATCGTGAATATTGACCCAAGCGTAATTTCCTCTTTTCATTATTTCGCCTATAGCTTCTCCTTGAAATTCGATAAATTTACCATCATATTTAAAAGCATTATTTATAAGTGTATTACTATCAATAGGTTTTGCCAAAGAAGTTTCAGTTAAATATGTTATCATTATGCTGATTAATAACAACAATAATATGAATAACTTTCGTACCATCTTTTCTTATCCTTCCTTTGCTTCTTTAAATAGGAATGCAAAAAGCGCAATTACAGACATAAATTCAAGCCTTCCCACCCACATCATAAAGATATAGATAATTTTCAGTGCATCTGGCATGGAAGGCTGGGTAATCCCGATTGAAAGTCCAACGTTGCCAAGGGCTGAAGCAGATTCAAACATTGCAGCCTTAAGAGGATACCCAAAAAACGTACCTGCCAGCGTTCCAAATGCAAATGTTGTTATATAAAGAAGTATTATAATTGATGCATTTCGAACGTGCTTATCTTGCAATGTTATTTCTTTCAGGTGATGAAATTTCTCAATAACAACTGCCGAATCAGGTTTTATCATCTTTTTTATATCGTTTACAACGGCATTTGCAAGTATTGCAAACCTCAGTGCCTTTATACCACCTGCTGTGGAGCAAACAGAACCGCCTGCAAGCATAGCAATAACTATAAGAATTATTGCTGAGTCTGACCATTCATAGAAAAATTGCTGCGAGTAAAGTGTTGCAAAACCTGTACCTGTATGCGCAGAAAGAAAATGGTAAAAGGTTTTTCTAATTGAAACTGTGCTGTCTGAATAAATGCTTTTTAAAGCAACAGCACCAAGAAAACTCAAAATTGTTATTGTTGTAAAAAGACTTTTAATTTCAGCGTTTCTTATGCCTTCTTTATAATTACCTGTAAGGATAAAGTAGTGAAGCGCAAAATTGATTGTTCCTAAAATCATAATGGTCATACAAATAATCTCGTATGACAGACTATGAAAATACATTGCGTTTTGAGACTGTGGAGCAAACCCTGCTGTGTCCCAACCACCAAGAAACATCCACAGTCCTCTGAAAAATGCCATGTCCAATGGAAGACCTATTAAAACGCCATTTATTGTTAAAGCCAAAGTTCCCAGAACAAGGTATAAAAGGCTCACAGACCAGATTATTCTTGCTGTATGCATAACATTTGGGAATATCTGCTCGTCTCTTGCCTCGCCCATGTACACTTTTAAAAGTCCGCGCATTCCTGATGCAAGGAAACTAAGTGTCATTAAAACCATTCCTTGACCACCAATATAACAAATAAGATGTCGCCACATATTAAGCCCCATTGGTGCATGGTCTAAATCCTGAATAAGAACGAGACCTGTTGTTGTATATCCGCTCATAACTTCAAAGAATGCATCCAAGTATGATTTAAAGTGTCCTGAAAGATAAAGCGGAACAGCAGAGATTAGTGCGCCAAATGCCCAAGTCAAAGCCACCATGCTCATTCCAGCGCCCCACGAAAACCTTTCTTCTTTTGTATCCCTTCCAATAAAGATGAATATAAAACTTATAATAAAAAAAAGTCCAATACCAATCATAAGATTAAATAACATATTCCACTCTCGGTACAAAATCGAAGTAATGGCTGCTAAAACTTCTACAATACCAATTGCGCTTAAAGTTTTTCCTGTCATGTAAAGGACATGCCTAAGTTCTACATGACCATCTCTGAACTTGTTTTTGTACATTTTGTTCAGCCCTCTTTTTCAGCAAATTTTTATTTGTAGCTAAAAAAGATAAGGAATTAAAGTTACGATAGCACCAGCAACAATGAATCCCAGCGCAAGACCAATTTCTACAAGTACACCAATGAAAGTGTTTTTTAGATTTTTTTCTTTTTTCTTAAGCATTGTGTTCAAATCACCCTTTGCATTATTTTGAGCTTATAAGGCGTTTAAACTCTCTTTTTGCACTTTCGTTCACAATTACAAGTAGTGTATCGCCCGGCAAAATTATGCTGTCCCCAGAAGGGACAAATGTCTCATTTTCTCTCATGATAGCACCAATTATACTCTCTTTGGGGAATGGTACCTCAGCAATCTTTTTGTTTGCAGCAGGAGAATTTTGCTGAACAACAGCTTGAAAAACTATTATCTCCCCATTTTTTAACGTGGCAAGGACAGAAAGAGGTTCTATTTCAACCTCATGCTCAATTATCTTTGCAATGATGTCTGTTGAAGATATCACATTGTCAACTCCAAGCCTTTTCATCACGTTTATGTTTTTAGGATTGTTTGCCCTTGCTATAGTTCTTTTTACTTCAAATACCTTCTTTGCAAGCTGACATGATATGAGGTTGTCCTCATCCTTTCCAGTTACGGCAATAAAAAAGTCACACTTATGAACCTTTGCATCAGAAAGGGTGTCCAAAGATGTACCGTCACCTTCTATAACAGTCACATTCGAAAACTCTTCAGCAACTTTCCTGCAAAGTTCTGGCTGCTGTTCAATCACAGTTATGTGATATCTTCCTCTTTCTGCTAAAAGCTTTGTCAAAAAATAACCAACCTTTCCACCACCTATAATAGCAACTCTCATTGATTCACCTTCTTTTCAGCAACTACCATAATATCATTTTCCTGAAGTCTTATGTTTTTATTTTTGAAATAAAAGTGTTCATTTCGAATTATTCCGAAAAGATAGCAATTTTCAGGGAGAATTATTTTGTCCAGTCCTTTTCCAATATCATCTCTCTTTGGTGTGATGTATTTGAAAAACACATCGTCCTTGCCAAACCTATGCTTGTGTCTTATCTCGCGTGAAAGAAGGATTGATTTTATATACTCAACAGCCAAGGTTGTAGGACAGATTGTCTCAAGTCCAAGAGAGTGAAAGATGTCTTCTCTGAGCGGGTCATAAATTCTTGCTATCACCTTTGGTACATTGTAAATCTCTTCAGCAATCTGGGCTGCCATAATGTTTGTACTGTCATCAGGGGTAACAGCTGCAAGCGCATCAGCCTTTTCTATTCCTGCTTGTTTTAAAACGTCTTCATCTATTACAACACCTTGAATCTTCATGCCATTAAAGTCAGGTCCAAGTCTTTCAAAATTTTTGGCATCAGAGTCTATTACAACAACATCGTGACCTTCGTCAGAAAGAGACTTAGCTAAGGTTGAACCTACTTTACCACACCCTACAACTATTATATACAATTTTTCTGCACCCCTACTTGATATTACCTTTAAAAATTCATAGATTAAATTATATTCCTTTTACAATAGACTCACAAGAGGGATTTTGATAGAATAAAATTAATAAATACAAACTTATTGCAGCAAGAAGGAGAGAAAAAATGGTTAAAAAACTTTTATGCGGGGCAGTAGCGATTGTCTTTTTTGTAGTTTTTTCTTCAATCAATATATTACCCGCATTTTCACAATCTCAAATTCCAGAGTGGATAAGAATAGGTGTGTTTTATGCTGATACATACAAAAAATCAAGCCCGGTAGACTTTGTAAAGATTGAGGCAAAAGGAAGTCTCTTCTTGGCTATTTCTGATGACAAAAACTTTATTACAATTTCAAATACACAAAAGAATAGTCTCACAGTCTCAAAGGATGTATACAAAAAAAATGGTCAGGAAGGTCCAAATTATCATGTGGCAGTTGGAAGGTATATTTCATACAAAACAGCAGAAAATAGCTTAAAAAGTTTTTCTTCATTCAAAGACGCTTTTGTTGGCTTTGTAAATGGCGGGTATAGCATATTGATTGGCTGCTTTGACAATATAAACGATGCAAATAAGCTGGCGGCAAAACTTTCTGGTGCAACCATTTATTCTTCGGAGACAATGGTTCTTGTAAAAGATGAGAGTGGCAAAGTTATTTTTGGATTTGACGGGCAAAATACCAAGTTTTTAATGCTGATTCCACAAAAACAAAATGGTATTGAGAGGATTAAGATAGGTAGCAGGTGGTTCAGAGGAAGAGCCGAATTTAAGAGGATAAAGTCAAGCGATATGACAGTTATAAACGTCACCAGGCTTGAAGAATATCTGTATGGTGTTATCAGGATGGAGATTGACCCGCTGTGGCCAGTTGAAGCTGTAAAAGCATTTGCAGTGATTGCCCGAACGTATGCTGTGAGAAACCTTGGCAGGCACCTATCAATTGGTTTTGACCTCTGTCCGACAGACCATTGCCAGGTATATGGTGGTGCTGTTGATGGCACATATGGCGAAAAACAGGCAATTTCAGCTGTTGACGCAACAAGAGGTGAGATTATAACTTATAAAGGAAATCCAATTGATGCTGTATATTTTTCGTCAACAGGCGGTATTCCCACAGAGGATTCTGAAAATGTTTGGAGGTATCCTATTGAGTATTTGAGGTCTGTTGACAACTCTAAAGAAGCAAAAAATTCAAAGTCGTCGTGGCTATTTCAGTTTACTAAAGATGAGATAAAAAATATGCTCAAAAAAAAGAACATAGATATTGGTGATATTTTGGACGTTCAAGTGGTTGAGTATACAAAGGCAGGAAGAGTTTTAAGGCTAAAAATTATCGGTACACAAGGCGAATATGAGTGTCAAAAAGAGGCAACTCGGCTTTTGTTTGGCCTTTACAGCCAGGCATATACAATTACAACAGATGCAGATGTAGCTGTTGTAGACAGCAGGGGAAAGGTGAAAAAAGTGAGAATAAGCGGGCAAAAGATTTTGTTCGAAGATGGAAGTGTAAAAAGAGCAGTGGTTGCTGGGCAGAAGCAGAATTTTGAGGAAACTGAAAAGCTTTTGCCACAAACTGCTGAAAGTGTGTATCTTTCGATATATGATGAGGTGTACCAATCTGAGAGTTTTGGAGGTATTGAAACTGAAGGTCAGACATATTCACAGCAATATATAGATGTAGTAAATCCAGATGGTAGCATTGACAAGGTGCCACTTGTTCCTACTACTTACACATTCAATGGTAAGGGCTGGGGACACGGCGTTGGAATGAGCCAGTGGGGGGCAAAAGGCCTTGCTGAAAGTGGTTATAATTATAAGCAAATTATAAAACACTATTACACAGGAGTTGAGATTGAAAAAAGATGAGAAAATGGAAACTCAGCGACTTTCACTATGACCTACCGGATGATCTGATTGCACAAAAACCTGTAGAGCCGCGGGACAGCTCAAGGCTCATGGTTATTTTACCAGACGGCAGTCTTGAACACAGAATTTTCCGTGACATAGTTGAATATTTAAATGAGGGTGACTGTCTTGTTCTAAATAACTCAAAGGTCATACCTGCAAGGCTAATTGGGCAAAGAGAGGACACAGGCAGTTTTATAGAATTTTTACTTGTAAAAAGGCTTGATATAGACACATGGGAGGTAATGACACGGCCGGGCAAAAAGGCGCGAAAAGGAAGAAAGTTTGTGTTTGGCAATGGAGAGCTAAAAGCCGAGGTTTTGCATGTAAACCAGGAGGAAGGCACAAGAATTGTGAGGTTCTATTATGAAGGGGTGTTTGAAGAGGTTTTAGAAAGACTGGGCAAGATTCCTCTTCCACCGTATATAAAAGAGGAGCTCGACGACCTGTCAAGGTATCAGACAGTGTACAGCAAAGTGCCTGGCTCTGCTGCAGCACCAACTGCAGGTCTTCACTTTACAGAAGAGCTTCTTAGCAGAATATCAAAAAAAGGTGTTGAGATTTTGTATGTGACACTGCATGTTGGACTTGGAACTTTTAAGCCTGTTAAGGTTGAAAATGTAGAGGAGCACAGGATGCATGAGGAGTACTATGAAATTTCTCAGGATGTTGCAGACAGAATAAACAGAGCAAAGGATCTTGGAAAAAGAGTCATTGCGGTTGGAACAACATCGTGCAGGGTTTTAGAGTCGTGCAGCGATGAAACAGGAAGAGTAAAAGCAAAAAAAGGCTGGACTGATATCTTCATCTATCCTGGGTATAACTTTAAAGTGCTTGACGGACTTGTTACAAACTTTCATCTTCCGGATACTACCTTGATGATGCTTGTCTGTGCGTTTGGTGGGTATGAAAGAATCATGAATGCATACAAGATTGCAGTTGACATGCGGTACAGGTTCTTTAGCTTTGGAGATGCAATGCTGATATTGAGAAGATAAATTTGTTTCTTTAATTTCTAAAATTTGTTAATTTACAATTAATAGGTGTTAGTATATAATAATCTTAAACCCAGATAAGAGGAGCTGCTAAAATATGGATGAGATAAAGCAAATGTTAACTCTTGTGTTAGAAAAGGTTGATAGCATTGATAAAGGCTTAGAAGAGGTAAAACAAAGGCTTGACAAGGTAGAAGAGAGGCTTGACAGGGTAGAAGAGAGGCTTGACAGGGTAGAAGAGAGACTTGACAGGGTAGAAGAGAGACTTGACAGGGTAGAAGAGAGACTTGACAGGGTAGAAGAGAGACTTGACAGGGTAGAAGAGAGACTTGGTGCAGTAGAAAGAAGACTTGATACTCTTGAGAAAAGGGTTGACAAGCTTGAGGTTGAGACAACCAAGAACTCTATTATGCTTGAAGACCTCAAGAAGAAACTTGAACTTATGGCAGAGATTCAACAATCTCATTTTGATCAAGACAAGCGTGAACATGAAGAACTGAGAAGATATGTTGATGGCAGGTTTGCTGTTATTGAGTTTGCTATAAAACAACTTTCAGGCAATATGGAAGAGATGAAAAAGGATATAAAAGAGTTAAAAGAAAACAGAGTAAAAATTGAGGTTTTTTACGAGATTCTTGGCAGGCATGAGGTTGAAATCAGCAATCTAAAAAAAGCTGTGTTTTCAGCAAATTAGAATAAGAGGGGCTGTATGCAAAAAATGTTTCAGCCCCTTTTTTGTTTGGTAAGATGTGATATAATTTAAGATAAGATTTTGAGAAAGGTAGAACTTTACAATGATTGACAATTTTCGATTTCCACTTTTGGGCAAACTCAAATATTTTGAGTACCTCACAGCGCCTAACTCAGAAAGATACAGAACAATCATGAGATATTGTTTTTTGTGCCATTTAGAATACAAAAACAGGCTCACAAAAGAAGAGATATTCACATTTTTAAAAGGTTTCCCACAGTTTGCAGACTACACTGAACAGATGTGCGAACAGGACTTGAAAAGTCTTGTTGAGTGGGGCAATTTAAATTCAATTCAGGATACGTCAAAGACCAGGACTGTTGAAGAGTTCAAAAACAAAAGATTTTTGTATGAACTTACACATATCGGACTTAAGATTGAAAGGTTTTTGTTTGAACTTGAAACTCAAGAGGACACAAAAGCAGAGCTAAATCCCAAACATATTGAGAAGATATTTCTCTTGCTTCAGCAGGTGGATAGTATATTGCAAGACCCACAAAAAAGAGCAGTTGACTGGTGGGACGAACTGACAAGATCATTTGAGGAAATTGAAAAGAGCTATTCTGAGTATATTTCAATGTTAAAGTCGTATGAAGCTGAAAATCTCATGATAAGAGAAAAGTTTCTGGACTACAAGTCAAAGCTTGTACAGTACCTTTACAACTTCTATATTATATTTCAGAACTATCTTCCAAGAATAAGATCCATCTTTTTGTTATTGGAAGACTCTAAAGTTGAAAAGCTTTTGAACTACATAATCGCCCAGGAAAAAGAACATCCCAAAAACATATTCAAAGACCCAGAGAGTATAGAAAGAAATATAAAAGCAAGGTTTGACAATATAAAACTCTGGTTTGTTGCTCCTCATGGCCAGGCAGAAAAACTTTCTGACCAGATCCAAGGGCTTATAAGAAAAGTATCTGACCTTGCAGCAAGGCTTTCAGAGATGTCAAGTGTCAAAGTAAACAGGCAGGAAGAGTACAAACACTTAGCTAAAATCTTCTCAAACCTTGATTTAGCTACATGTCACAAGCTTTCTGCAGTTGTGTTTGGTGTGCTTTTGCCACGATACATTGCAGCTGAGGAAAAGAGGCAGAGCGAACTTGCAAGTCTTAGCATTCTTGATGTACCACCGATGAAGAGTTTGCTTCACTCAAGAGGAAGACTTGTGAGGGAAAAGAGCAAGGTTTTGCCGGCATCTGAATTTTCTGAAGACAAGAAGAAAAGGTTTGAGGAGTACAAAAAGAAGATTGAAGAGGAAGAAAAGCTTGTTGCTGAGCTTATAAAAGATGGGAGAATTGAGTTTGAAAATCTTCCTGTTTTGACTCCACAGGTTAGAAAAAAACTTCTTGTGTGGCTCTCAAGAGGACTTTCGTCAGGTTTTGGGAATACGGACGCAGGAAAAAGATTTAAAATTGTAAGACCAAAAGATGGAAGATATTGTGTACTAAAATCGACAGATGGTGAGCTTGAGATGCCGGCGTATGTAATTGAGTTTGTTGAGTAAAGAAAGGCAGGAAAATAGAAAGATGAAAAGTGTACTTTTAAAGCTACTTAACAACTTTTGGATTTTAAAAGAAAAAGATGTTGAAAGCTATTATGAGTGCAAAAACATTGACAAAGGCTTAAAAGACTTTATAGTTTCCAAACTGGGACTTAAGTTTTATGCTACATCTGACATGGTCAGACTTGAAAAGGTACCCCTTGTCCCAAGAGAGTACATGGGGATTTTGGAGTTTGAAGAGCCGAAAGACTATGTATTTTTCTGTCTTGTTCTTGCATTTTTAGAGGACAAGGGCAAAGACACTCAGTTTTTGCTTGAGGATATCACGCAGTATATACGGTCGAATTTTCCTTATGAGGAAATTGACTGGACGATGTATTCTGACAGAAGGTCGCTTATAAGAGTGCTTAAGTTTTGCGAAAAGATGGGGCTTATTAAGATAGATGATGGCAATCAAGAGCTGTTTGTGGAAAGAGCTGATGTAGATGTACTTTATGAATCAACAGGGCTATCAAAGTACTTTATGAGGACATTTCCTAAAAGCCTTGTTGAGTATTCGTCAGTCGAAGAGATTTTAAATAGCGAGTTTAAGTTTACAAATGGACTTTCTGACCAAATCACTGATATAAAGAGAATAAAAGCCTACAGAGGGCTTTTGATAGATGGCATTGTGGATTTTGAGAGTGAAGCACCACTTTATTACATTAAAAAGCAAAAGACAACCATTTTACAGGACCTTGAAAAGTTTGTACCAGAGCTTGAGCTTCACCTGTTCAAGTCGTTTGCCTACCTTAGCGTTGAAGGTGATTACAAGTATACCTATCCTGACCATTCGAACCTGTGCGATTTGTTGCTTTTGTGCTCAAGAGAACTTTTTGAAAGGGTTGAAAAAGGGGAGCTGAGACTTTCGCCTACAAATGAGATGCTTGAAATTTCGCTTGACTATTTTAAGCTAATTGTGGAGGATGTCAAGAAAAAATACGGGCATTTTTGGAACAAGGAGTGGAGAGAAAAGTCAACAGAGAAAATATTTGAAGAACTTTTAAAGTTTTTGCAGCTTCACAATATTGCAAAGACAAATGACGATGGATATCTTGCCATATCCCCTATTTTTTTAAGAGTTGTTGGAGAGTATCAGGACTATGATACAAATGGTCAGCTTTCCGAGAAAAATAACAGCACCGAGAAAGCTTTTGAGGATATAGAAGATATAAATGTAGATGGAGGTTTGTATTTTGACGATGAGCAAGGAAAATAGATGGGTGCTAAGCAGAGCCGGAGTTTTCAACTACTGGTACTATGACGAGGAGTATTTTGATTTTTACGATGGCAGGATGCTTATTCGTGGTCCTAACGCTTCAGGCAAGTCTGTGACAATGCAAAGTTTCATTACGCTACTTTTAGATGGCAACTACCACCCGTCCAGGCTTGACTCTTTCGGGTCAAATGCGCGAAAGCTTGAAGATTATGTTCTTGGCGATCAGGGACCAGGTCAGAAAAACGAGGCAATAGCCTATCTTTTTCTTGAGTTTAAAAAACAAAATGTATTTGTATCCGTAGGCATGGGAATAAGGGCAAAAAGAGGCACGAGCCCTGATACGTGGTATTTTGTTCTAACAGACGGAAGAAGGTTTGGAGTTGACATTTTCTTTTATGAAAAGATAGGCGACCAAAAAATTCCACTTACTAAGAAGAAGTTTGAAAACCTGATAGGAGATGGTGGCAAGGTCTTTACAAGCAGAAAGGATTATATGGAGGAAGTTAACAAGATCTTGTTTGGCTTTGAAAATATAGAGGACTTTGAAAATTTGATAGACTTGATTGTTCGAATTAGAACGCCAAAACTTTCGAGGGATATAAAACCTGATACTGTTTGCAGGATGCTGCAAGAGTCGCTTCCTGCCCTATCTGAGTCAGACTTGCGTAGTCTTTCTGACTCCATAGAAAACATGGACAAGATTCAAACAGAGCTGAAAAATCTTGAGATCATAAAAGATGTGCTGGAAAAGTTAAAAAAGGTTTATGATGAGTACAACAAGCTTTTGCTTGCGCAATGTATACTTAGCGTGCTAGAAAAAAGCAAAGAGTATTTGAGCCTTAAAAAAGAGCTTGAAAAAGCTCAAACTGAGGTTGAGAAAAATAGAGAAGAAAAGCTTAAGATAGAAGAAAAAATAGAAGAGCTTAAAAAAGAGCAAGAGTCTTTGACATTGAGGCTTGAAAGTATAAAAGAAAGTGACATATTCAAGCTTCAAAAAGAGCTTTTAAATATAAAAGAAGAGCTCAGAGAACTTGAGGAGCAGAAAAACAAAAAGATTTCCCAGATAAATTCAGCTTCACAAAAACTTGAAAAGGAAAGACAGCAGCTTATCGCTTTAGAAGAAGAGCTTGAAAAGTACAAAAGAAAAATAAAAGATAGCGTCAAAGAAGGCAAATTGCTAATCGAATCAATTGGTTTTCAGAGATTTTTAGAAACGCTTGATATGTATCTTCTTGAGCAGGGAAGCCTTGACATTTTAAAGGATGAGCTTTCATCTTTCTTATCTCAGGTTGAAATTGCACTTAAAAATTATGAAAAATTAAGTGAAATCAAGAAAGATTTGGACGGCTTTTATAAAGAGCTTGATATGAACAGAGCAGAAGCACAAAAGGTGGAGGAAGAGATACAAAATCTTTTGCTTCAGCTTGAAGAAGTAAAAAATAGTTTGAAGAATGCTATTTCTATTTACTTTGAACAAAATGAGGTTTTCAAAGCTTTAGATGAGCAGAGAACAGCAATTTTCCAGGCGATAAATAGTTGTGAGAGAAAAGGTGATTATGGCAGAATATACTCAATCTTAGATGATATTTATAACTTTCATTATCTTGCTATCTCAGATACAATAAGAAGGCTTGAATTTGAGATAGAAACGTTAAATGGCCAAATTAAAGCTAAGAAAGAGGAGATTGAAAAAATTAAAAGCCAGAAGGATGACGAGATTATTCTGTCTCCTCAGCAGAAGAAGGTAAGAGACAGGCTTTTGCAAAAAGGGGTGCCATTTATACCTTTTTATATGGCTGTGGATTTTAAAGACGGTGTGGACGAAAAAAAGAAAGCTATCATTGAAGATGCGCTAAACTGTCTTGGGATTTTGAACGCTTTGATTGTTCCAGAAAAACACAAAGATATTCTTTCAGACCTTATGGATGATGAAAAAGAAATAATTTTAATTTCAAAACCTGCGTATTTTTCGCATCTACTGAACCAGTTTTTGGAAGTTGCTGACTTTGATGGACCTATTGAGCTAAAACAGGAAGTGGCAGCTGTGATTGACAGCATCTTTGCCACCGAAAAAGATGATGGGATTTACATCAGTGAGGATGGAAGGTTTGGTAGTAGCATTTTAAAAGGCAGAACAACCACGTGCGAAAATGCAAAGTTTATTGGCATTGAAAATAGAAGAAGGTACAGGCAGATGCTAATATCACAGCTTGAAGATGAAGTGCAGAAGCTTTCAGTTGAATTAGATAACAAAAAACAGGAAAGAAATGCACAGAAAAATTTGGTTGAGAAGCTAAAAAACGAGAGAAACAGCTTTCCTTCATTGGTTGACCTTGACACTGCGTTTGAGATGATTGAAGAAAGGGAAGATAGAAAGTCAAAACTTCAAAAAGAGATAGAGTTTTTAGAAAAGAAGATAAGAGAGCTTTTGGGAAGAGAAAATAGTTCACAGCATGAGATTTCTGTCATTGCAACAAAACTTTCTATTACAGCTACGAAGGATAATTTTTTAAAGCTGAGCCAAGAAGCTCAAAAACTTAAAAGTGTACTTGTTAATTTAGAAAACGAGGTTGAAAAAGAAAAATTAGTTTCAAGGACATTAGACTTACGAAAAGATCAAATCCTACAGATAGAAGAAAATATTCAAAATTTAAGCTTCGATTTGCAGGTTTTAAAAACAAGATTGGAAGGTTTAGAACTAAAGAAAATTGAAATTGAAAAAAGGCTTTCAAGCGATGATGCTCATAAGCTTTTTGAAGAGCAGCAAAAGGCAATTGAGCGTCTTGATAGTATTCCTAAGGAGATAGAGAGCTTTAACAAAAATCTTCAGGAGATAGTTGCAAAAATTTCACGACATGAAGCGCTGATTGAGACAAAAGCTTCGCAGCTTGAAAAAGCCAAAATAGAGTACACAAATAGCCTTGAAGTGCTGAAGATTGAACTTTCTTTTGGTTTTGTATGGAAGGAAGAAAATATTGAGGATGAGAGCAAACTTTTAGAGTTTGCAAAGGAAAAAAGTAGCTTTGCTAATGAATTTAAATCCAAGGATTTGAACCAGGTTTTTGAAAGGCTCATTTCTGCACACTATGAAGCTCAAGTGCAGATTGCAGAGTTTGGAGCAAATCTTTATCTCAAGGAAGATGAAAAGACTGGCTATGCAAGATATTTTTGGACAGCAAAGAAGGATGGAAGATTGCTTTCACTTTATGAATTTTTAGAGAGAATAGATTTTGAAATAATCGAGAAGAAAAATCTTATCACCCAGCAGGAAAGAGAGCTTTTTGAAGAGGTTTTAATAAAAGACATTGGACGGAGAATCTCAAGTAAGATAATGCTTGCACAGGACTGGGTAAAGAGAATGAATGAGCTAATGGACGGCATGGACCTTTCAGGAAATCTTAAATTCAGACTTTCGTGGGAGCAGAAAAAACAGGAACTTGAAGATGAGCTTTCAACTGCGGAGTTGATAGGACTCATGAGCAAAGACTTGTCTATTGCAACTGATGAAGACAAACAAAAGGTTGTGAGACACTTCAGGGCACGTATTGAAAGGGCAAAAAGACTTCAGGACTCACCCGACAGTTTTCGAAGTCTTTATGAGATAATGAAAGAGATTTTGGATTACAGGCAGTGGTTTGAGTTCAGGCTCTATTATCAAAGAGGTACCGAAAACAGAAGAGAGCTTACAAACAACGCATACGACAAGTTTTCTGGGGGCGAAAAAGCACTTTCCATTTATGTTCCTCTTTTGGCAGCGCTATGTGCAAAGTACCAGAGTGCTGCAAGCTTTGCACCGCGCATAATTGCGCTTGATGAGGCATTTGCCGGCGTTGATGAGAACAACATTGAAAAGATGTTTGACCTGATAGAAAGTTTGGAGTTTGACTATATCATGAACTCTCAGATTCTGTGGGGAGATTACAAAACAGTGCCAGGACTTTGCATTTATGAACTTATTTCAGACCGAAACAAAGGCTGTGTTCTCAAAGTAAAATACATCTGGAACGGGTACAAGAAGGTGTTGGTGGAGATATGAAGGAAGACAGGCTTTTACAAGAGTGCATAGAATACTTTTCGCACAAGGGTTTTGTGCGTGTGCTGGAGCTCATTTACAACAAATACAGGTCGCTTGGCAGGTTTTCAGGCAAGGTTGTGCTGGAAAACCTACAGCCAGTTGAAAAAGAGATGCTTTCGCGCTATCTTGGAAGAATTGTCAGCGGTGACAGGGTGGTTGTCAATGTAAAAGAGTTTGCACAAAAGAGGTTTGAGCAGACCAAATTTTCTTCGCTTGATTTTAAAGATGTGCTTTCACATGTTCTAAAAAAAGATATTTTAACAAAAAAAGAAGAAAAAGAGAGCAGACAAAAGCAACTTTCAGGCTTTCTTGAAAAATTAGAAAAACAGTTGGCAAACGGCGCAGATAGTGAGTGTGTATTTCAAGCTGTAAAAGAAAATTTCAAGCAGTTTGAAGGGTATTTTAAGAAGTATTCTGAAGAAAAACTTTTGAACATTTTAAAAGTATGCTTAAAAGCTGCCGCAACAAAGCCAGAAAGAATAGAAAGTCTTGCGGTGTTTGCAACTAAAATGGCGCATGACCCTCATTTTTTTGACGAAGACCGCGACAGTGGCAAGATATTTTTAAGAATTTTAAGCCTGGTAAAAAATGTTGAATATCCAAAATCTTCAGAGGAAAAAACTGAACTTTTGTACATGCACAACATCATCATAGACGAGCTTTCAAACTGGTGTTTGGTATATGGTATAGGTGCAATATCAGAAGATGGAACAGAAGATGAAGCGCTCAAAAGTTTTGCTTTGCAAAAAAAGCCGGTGATTCTGCCTCTTTATACCATTAAGGATTACAAGCAGTTTTTTGGATATTCAAAGAAAATTGTGGTTGTAGAAAACCCTGCTGTGTTTTCAATGCTGATGCAAGCTTGCAGTGATATTTCTCTCATTTGTACAAACGGGCAGCTAAGACTTTCTACAAAGATTGTACTTGAAAGCCTTTCAAAAGAAGGCTTTACTATATTTTACTCAGGCGACTTTGACCCTGAAGGGCTCTTGATAGCAGACAGGATTATTCAAAACTACAATGCAGTTCCTGTTTGCATGGATGAAGAAAGCTACCTTTTGTCTTTATCTAAAAACAAGATTTCTCAAAAGAGGCTTGTGATGCTACGAAATGTAAAAAGCCCAGAGCTTTTTGATGTATGCAATAAAATGAGAGAATTAAAGCTTTCGGGGTATCAGGAAAGGATAGTTGATAGAATTGTTGAAAAGTTAAAAAGTTAATATTTTTCGATAATCAAAAAACACTAAAAATAAAATAGTTTTAAATAAATTCGATGAAGAGTAATATTGTATTGTTGCAGAGTTTATTTTTACAGTCATTCTTGTTGTCTTTTATCTTTTATTAAACAACTAAAAAATTGCAGAAATAATATTTTAAACGAATAAAACAGAAGGCACAATAATATTTCCATTTTAGTAGCTTGTGGTATACAATTATACTGAAAACTTTTCTGTAAAAGATAAAAACATTGTTGACAAAAAACTATACTTTGATTAAAATAATAATAGAAAAACGATTATCCATTAATTAATATCCGCAAAATTAGTCATTAAAAACATTTAAAATAAATTTCTATCTGAAGGTGAAGTGTTTTGAGAGTTACTATAAGAGATGTTGCTAAAAAAGCAAATGTTT
Source organism: Caldicellulosiruptor diazotrophicus (assembly GCF_017347585.1). Lineage (NCBI taxonomy): Bacteria > Bacillati > Bacillota > Caldicellulosiruptorales > Caldicellulosiruptoraceae > Caldicellulosiruptor > Anaerocellum diazotrophicum. The sequence goes on along the minus strand of NZ_AP024480.1, from coordinate 2,248,397 downwards.
CTGTGGCCACAGTATCTCATGTTATAAATAATTCTAAGTATGTATCAGAAGATTTAAGAAGGAAAGTTTTACAGGCAATGAAGGAACTTAATTATGTGCCTAATTCAGTTGCTAAAAGATTAAGAAGTAAGAAATCAAATATAATAGGATTAATTGTGCCAATGTTACCAGATGATACGTCGAGTTTTTTCTTTATTAGTGTAGCCCAAGGTATTGAAAATACATTAAAAAAATATGGTTATAGTTTGTTATTAAGTAATTCCTACGAACAGTTAGAAAGAGAAAAGGAATTAATCAAGCTTTTTAATACACAAATGATAGATGGTTTAATTATAGCTCCTACAAAAGATGAACATAGTTTTATGCATGAGATGATTGGTAACAATTACCCAATTGTGTTTATTGACAGAATACCAAAAGGTTTTTCTTCTGATTGTGTTTTATCTGACAATTTTAAAGGTTCATATGAGGCAGTGTATACTTTGATAAAAAAAGGACATAAAAAGATTGGTTTTATTAGTGGTCCATTAGGAATAACAACGAGTGACGAAAGAATAGAAGGATATAAAAGGGCAATTATAGATAACAATTTAGAGGTAGTTTATTCTTTAATAAGAATTGGAGAAGCTAACTTTAACAATGGATACGAATTTGCTAAAGAACTTGTTGAAAAAGAGGGGGTGACTGCTTTATTTGTTGCAAATAATGTAATGGCAAATGGTACAGTAAAATATTTGTATGATAGTAATATAAAAGTACCTGAACAAATTGCTATCATTGGTTATGACGATTATCAATGGACTAGTGTTACTAATCCTCCACTTTCTGTAGTGAAACAATATCCCTATGAAATGGGAGTTAAAGCTGCAGAAGTGTTATTAAATCGAATCAATAGAAAAAGTACCAAGTATGGTGAGTATAGGCTTCCAACTGAATTAATAGTGAGGGGAACGTGTTAATTGTTTTTTAAACATCAGAAAAACGATTAACTACAATCTTATTCCAGAACTTTTTATATAAGAATTTTAAAATTCTAAAAACTAAAACAAAAAGCATTTAAGATATAACAAATCCAGGAGGAGTTAAAATGAGGATAACGTTTAAAAAGATTTTAAGAAATTATCAATTGTATTTATTGATTATGCCTACCTTTTTGTATTTCATCATTTTTAAATATATACCAATGTACGGAATATTAATAGCCTTTAAAGATTACAGCCCGACAAAAGGTATAATAGGTAGTCCATGGGTTGGTTTCAAGTATTTCGAAGATTTCTTTAATTCATTTAACTTTTGGGATTTAATCAAGAATACTGTTTATCTAAATATATTTCAGCTAATAGTAACCTTCCCTTTGCCGATAATTGTTGCTTTAATGCTTAATGAGTTACCAAACGAAAAGATTAAGAAAACTATTCAAACTATTTTATATGCACCATACTTTATCTCAACAGTAGTTTTAGTAGGTATGATGTATGTGTTTTTATCTCCGTCCAGTGGTATTATTAACAAGATTATTCAAGCGATAAGTGGCAATACAATAGATTTTTTTGCCACTCCAGGTTGGTTCAGACCATTATATGTATTGTCAAGTGCATGGCAGGGTACAGGGTGGGGAACAGTAGTGTATATGGCAGCATTATCAAGTGTGGATCCTCAATTGCATGAAGCTGCTATAGTAGATGGGGCTTCCAAGTTTAAAAGAACGATTGTTATAGACATACCTGCAATAATGCCAGTTATAATTATACAGTTAATATTGGCACTTGGCAATATTATGAATGTAGGTTTTGAAAAAGCATATTTAATGCAAACACCTCTTAATTTAGATGTATCTGAAATTATTCAGACATACGTCTATAAATTAGGATTACTACAAGCACAATACTCTTTTTCTACTGCAGTGGGGTTATTCAATTCTGTTATAAATTTTATATTGCTAATTATAGTAAATTGGATAGTAAAAAAGTTTAGCGAAACAAGTCTGTGGTAAAAGGAGAGGATAGAATGTTTAGAACTAAAAACCAAAGTTCGGAGGATAGATTGTTTGATACAATAAGTTATTTAAGTTTGATATTTTTTGCACTCATTGTACTATACCCCTTGTATTTTATCATCATTGCGTCAATTAGTGACCCGGATATGGTCTCTAGTGGACAAATCTGGTTTTTACCTAAAGGAATTACTTTTGATGGTTATAAACGAATATTTGAGGATAATTCAATTTTATTAGGATATAGAAACACACTAATTTATGCTGGATTAGGAGCAATTATTAGTGTTGCGATGACAGTGAGCGGAGCATATCCGTTGGCAAGAAAAGATTTTTATGGCAGAAATTTCTTTATGGCAGTATTTGTTTTTACAATGTTTTTTGGTGGTGGTCTTATTCCTACATATCTTTTAGTAAAAAGTCTTGGTATGTTAGACACAATTTGGGCAATGGTAATACCTGGTGCAGTTTCTGTATGGAATTTAATAATTACTCGCACGTTCTTTCAACTCAATATTCCCGAAGAGCTAAGAGAAGCAGCATTTATGGATGGTTGTTCTGATTTACGTTTCTTTGTAAAGATAGTACTGCCTTTGTCGAGGCCAATTATAGCTGTTTTAGCGTTATTTGCGATTGTTGGTCAGTGGAATGGTTTTTTTGATGCATTAATATATCTTTCAAATGAAAAATTATATCCTTTGCAGCTTGTCCTCCGAAAAATTTTAATTCAGTCCGAACCTCAATTAGGGATGATGGTGGATGTTGATACTTTAGCTGCAAAATTAAAAGTGAGAGAACTTATAAAATATTCTTCAATTGTTGTATCATCTGTACCTGTTTTAATTATTTATCCTTTTATCCAAAAATACTTTGTAAAAGGTGTTATGATTGGTTCAATAAAGGGTTAATATTCAAATTAGCACAAATTAATTGATAGCCACCAAAAATGTGATATTAAAAGGTGATTTTTCTAAGTTCCTTGATTTGAAGGAATGACAATTTTGGAGAAATTGAAATAGTTTTTCAAAATTGAATAGACCTTTTGTGAACACCCAAGGTATTATGAAAACTATCATTTAGGGCTTAGGGTAAAAAGAGTAACAATATACTTTAATATACTTCAATATACTTCGACTAATTTCTAAGTTAGAATTTCGTTATAAAGTTCTTCTTAAAAGCACTTGGATGTATTTATGATTGTTTTTTCAACCTTAAAGTTACAGAAACGTTTAAGAACGCTCGTCTTGAGCGTTTCTGCGAAGAGTTAATAATTAAATAAATTAAGGTGGTGATAGAATATGTTATAGGTGAATTTGCTTAATAAAAGGGTATGTTATTTTATTCTAAAATTTATTAAAAAAACGGAGGAGGATTACGATGAAGAAAAAATTAATTGCGTTTGCTACTTTGGTACTGTTTACCTTTAGCTCGATTCTTGGGTATTCCTCGTGGATGAAACAGCTTGGTTTCAACAAGACAGGTTTACCAATTGTAAAGACTAAGGTTACACTAAAAATAGTCTCGCCAAAAGCGCCTTTAGCACCAAATTATAACGAGATGTTGATATTCAAGAGACTTGAAAAATTGACTAACGTGCATATTCAATGGATAAATATTCCTGATTCTGATTATCAGGAAAAGAAAAATTTGTTGTTAGCAAGTGGAGATTTACCTGATGCCTTTTATGGAGCAGGATTTTCAGATTATGATTTATTTAAATATAGTCAAGATGGAACAATTTTAAGACTTGATAATTTAATTAACCAATATATGCCAAATGTAGTTAAGTTATTTAAAAGGCGACCTGATATAAAGAAATTTGTGACTTTACCTGATGGACATATATATTCACTACCAGTAGGTGAAGAATTGGGAACAGGCAAGGAAGCTATTGGAGCAGTTCTATCATTTCAGTTTATTAATAAAAAATGGCTTGATAAACTTGGTTTGAAAATGCCTACTAACTTAAAAGAAATGCACGATGCTTTAGTTGCTTTCAAGACTAAAGATCCGAATGGAAATGGTAAGGCTGATGAAATACCATTTAGTTTTATTCATATGTGGTGGTGCGCTGATATTGGAACACTGTTCAGTGCGTTTGGGATGCTGGATACAATTGACCATTTAATAGTTAAAAACGGAAAAGTTATATTTACAGCAGTACAACCGCAATATAGGAATGCAATTAGGTATTTTCATCAATGGGTGAAAGAAGGGCTTATTGATAAGGAATCATTTACTCAAACAAAAGATCCAACGGCGTTGTTTGCAAAGGGAAAAACAAAGGATGTAACTTTAGGTTCATTTATGTGGTGGGAAGAAACTGAAATAGTAGGACCTGATAGAGAAAAGGACTATGCTTTTGTTGGACCAATAAAGGGATTAAATAATGAAAAGCCAGTAATATATAGATCAAATGGTTCTCCGTGGGGAAGAGGTGCTTTTGTTATAACAAAGAAAAATAAATATCCAGAAATTACAGCAAGATGGATTGATTTACAATATGAACCTAAAATGACTGCACAAATTCATTGGGGACCAATTGGTGATGTGTTCGAAGAAAAAAATGGAAGACTTGTTTTCAAACCATTACCTCCAGGAGTTGCAATGGGAGAATATAGGCAGAAAGTTGCGCCAAATCAAGTTGGAGTTGTAACTGCTGAAGACTTCAAAAATTTAGTTGATATGGAAGCAAGAGCAAAAGTTAGAATTGAGAGAGTTAAAAAATATGGACCTTATATGACAGATGAAAATCTTCCAACTCTATTCTTTACACCGGCTGAATTAGAGAAGAAAAATAGGATTGAAGTAAATTTATATCAATATGTAAACAAGAAAAGAGCAGAATGGCTAATGTTCGGCAGAATTGATAACGAATGGAACAAGTATATTCAAGACCTAAAGAAAATTGGCTTAGATGAGTATGTAAAAATAATACAGACCGCTTACGATAGGTATAAGAAGAGCAAATAAGATTGATTTATGCTTTGAGGCTGTCCTTGGAATAATTTTATATTAAAAAATGGATTCATGGCTTGCAAGGACAGCCTCAAAGTCAAAATTATAAAATTTTAATGAAATGGGGGAAAATAGTTTGATTAAGTGGAGGGTAACACCATGTCATTAATTTCATATTGGTCATTTGATGAAACAAAAGGGTATGTGGTCAAAAATGAAGTAACAGGCAAGGAAAACTATATAAACTATGTATTTAATAACGCGAAATTTAAAAGACCATCATGTCCAGAAAGGCGACCTGGTATCAAAGGTAATTCGCTGCTTTTTGATGGCTTTTCTACGTGGATTGAGGATGATGAAGGAATAATGAAAAGAAAAATTGAAGAAATAACTATTGAAGCATGGATTATGTCAAGATGTTATGAATATAGTGAGGATAATGAAATAACTGCTATAATTAATCAACATAATAATGAAAAAATTCAAGGGTTTATTTTTGGTTTAAAAAAGTTTAATGAATTGGCTTTTAAAGTGGCAATTAATAAGGAATGGTATGAGGTTAGTAGTTATGAAAAAACAATACCTTTACATATATGGACTTATGTTGCAGCGGTCTTCAATGGAAAAAAAGGATACATGGAATTGTACATAAATGGCGAAAGAGTTGCTTATAGAGAGGTACCCAAGATTTCTCAAATTACACCAACTGATGAAAGTCTGGTGATTGGGAAAACAAATAATTCAAAGAAGTTGGACGAGTGTGAGATAAGTTGTTTTTGTGGACTTATAGATGAATTGAAAGTATATAATGAAGCCTTAAATGAAAATCAGATAAAGGGGATTTATAACCAGTACATTTTAGAACTGAATGGTAAGCTACCAAATACATATATAGAGATAGATAGAAAAATTTATAATGGTGATAAACACAGACCAGTTTATCACTTAATTGCTCCAGGATGTTGGATGAATGAGCCACATGCGCCATTATACTTTAAGGGGAAATACCATATCTTTTTTCAACATAATCCGCATGGACCTATCTGGAGACAAATTCATTGGGGGCATTTAATAAGCGATGATATGATACATTGGAAGGATTTACCATGGGCATTAATACCTGAGAAAGGCAAAATTGATGAGAATGGCTGCTGGTCAGGCTCAGCAATTGTTGATAATGAGAAGCCTATCATTGTATATACAGCAATTGATCCCAATACTAAAGCACAGTGTATTACTTTAGCAATGAGTACTTATAGTGATGATGAAGATATTGAATTAAAAAAATGGGTTAAATTAGGGAAACCAATAATTAAACAGGATATGACTATAGAAACTGAGAAAGGGAAAATGCATTTTAATCATTTTAGGGATCCTTTTATTTGGAAAGAAGATGGAATATACTATGCGCTTGTAGGTACTGGATTTCAGAAAGATGGGGAAAGTACAGGGGGAGCAGCCTTATTATATATTTCTACAGATTTGTATCATTGGGAATACAAGAAACCTTTTTATGTTGGAAATTACAATAAGTACCCAAAGACGGGTGAGATATGGGAGTTACCTGTATTTTTGCCAATAGGAAAAGATAAAGAGGGTAATACAAAATATATTTTTCTTGTAAATCCATATTTTCTTGACTCTAATAATATATATAGCAATAGGTACGTGTGGTATTGGATTGGTACCTGGGATAAAAATACTTTATCATTTGTTCCTGATAGTGAAAAGCCTGACCTATTTGATTTGGGTGAACATTTTACAGGCCCAAGTGGGTTTGTTGACCCTAAGGGACGAACAATTATATTTAGTATAACACAGGGTAGAAGGCCAAGAAAAGATGAGTATTTATCAGGATGGGCTCATAATGCAGGATTACCAATACATATTTATTTAAGGGAAGATGGGAAATTAGGGTTAGATGTAATTTCTGAAATAAAATCTTTAAGAAAAAAGGAGTACATAAACATAAGAGATGTACCTCTAAAACAAGCGAATAAGATGATTGAATTTATTAAAGATGATTGTATAGAAATTGAACTTGAAATCGAAAAAGGGGAAGCAAATGAAGTTGGAATTAATGTAAGAAGGTCTCCAGACGGGTTGGAAGAAACCTGTATATGTTATAAAAGCAGTACAAAAGAAATATTTATAGACAGGACAAAATCAACTTTGAACAAAGAATATGAAACAGGAATCCAAGGTGGATTTATTGATATAAATGAGGATACATTAAAATTACACATATTTTTAGATAAGTCAATGATTGAGGTTTTTATAAACAATCTTAAAGTTTTGACATCAAGGATTTATCCTGTAAGAAATGATTCTTTAGGATTGTTATTAAGGGCTAATGATAAGGTTGATACAGTGAAAATTAAAAAACTAATAATTTGGCAAATGAAAGCGATATTTGAATAAAATTTTTAGACGAAAAGGAGTTTGACAAATGAGTAAGTTACAACAGGCACAAAAATATGTGGAAGAAAACAGAAACAAAGTTAATCCTGAATTTAGATTAAAATATCATATGATGCCAGAAATAGGATGGATGAATGATCCTAATGGCTTTATATATTACAAGGGGGAATATCACTTATTTTATCAATACTATCCATATGACTCAAAGTGGGGAACCCCATACTGGGGGCATGCAAAAAGCAAGGATTTAATAATATGGGAGCATATGCCAATTGCTTTGGCTCCGGATATGTATTATGATGTGGATGGCTGTTTTTCTGGCAGCGCTATAGAAGTAGACGGAAAGTTATACTTGATGTATACGGGTCATACAAATCCAGACCCGGATAATCCAAAAAACATAAGACAAGTACAAAATATGGCTGTATCAAAAGATGGAGTAAATTTTGAAAAAATAAAGCAAAATCCAGTAATAAGCGAAAGGGATTTACCCTACATTGCCTTACCACAAGATTTTAGAGACCCTATGATTTTCAAACACAATGATAGTTACTATGCGGTAATAGCTTCTCGAAACATTGATGGAAGTGGACAACTTTTATTATATAAATCAAACAATTTATTGAATTGGAATTATGTAGGTGTAATAATAAGAAGTGACAATAAGTTGGGGAAAATGTGGGAATGTCCAAGTCTATTTAAGTTAAATGATATGGATGTTCTTATTTTATCAGTTCAACACTTGGATAAAAATGGTGATAAATATCATAATTTGTTCTCAAGTATATATATGCTTGGCAAAATGGATTATGAATCATGGAAATTTATATGTGAAGTGGTGGATGAGATTGACTATGGTTTTGATTTTTATGCTCCTCAAACGCTTGTTGATGATAGAGGAAGGCGAATTATGATTGCGTGGATGCAAGTGTGGGGCCGAACTATTCCTACTGATTGTCACGGGCATAATTGGGCAGGAGCAATGACCTTGCCGAGAGAATTAAGAGTTATCGATGGTAAGTTGTATCAAATACCAGTTGATGAAATAACTAAGTACAGAAAAAATAAAATTAGTTACAAGGATATTATTGTAAACGATAAAATACAATTAGACGGAATTGAAGGGCAAAATGTTGAACTTGAAGTAGAAATAGATGCGCAAAATGCGAACAATTTTGGGATTAAAGTTTTAAAGGGTGAAAAAGAAGAAACTGTAATGCATTATGATAGAAGAGAGGGAAAATTTATCTTTGACAGATCAAAAAGTGGGGAGCAAATAAAAAATACTGAAGGAAAAGAAGATAATGAACAAATTAGAAAGACAACTGTATCATTAAAAAACAATATATTAAGTCTAAGAATTTTTATAGATAGGTGTTCTGTTGAAGTTTTTATTCAAAATGGTGAACGTGTAATGACTTCTACTGTTTATCCAAAATCAACTTCCAAATCGATTGAATTTTTTACAGATAATAAAATAATAATAAAAAATTTGAATAAATGGGATATCGAATTAGGAGGTATCAAATGAAAAGAGTATATACGATTGGTGAAATCTTAATAGACTTTGTATCTGACGAAATTAATACCCACCTAAAAAATGTTGGTACATTTAGAAAAACTCCAGGAGGAGCACCTGCCAATGTTGCTGCAACTGTAGCTAAATTAGGTGGGGAAAGTATATTAATTACTAAGATTGGTATTGACCCATTTGGGGATTACTTATTAGAAACATTACAGAATGCGGGAGTGAATATTGATTACATACAAAAAACAAATTTAGCTAATACAGGTATAGTTTTTGTTTCCTTAAAGGACAATGGCGAAAGAGAATTTTTCTTCTATAACAGGATTAGAGCTGACCTATTATTAGATAAAGATGAAATTGACCCTTCGTGGTTTAAGAAGGGAGATATCCTCCACTTTTGCTCGGTTGATTTAGTAGATGCACCAGTTAGATATGCTCATTTAAAAGCAATAGAATCTATTAAACAAGCGAAAGGATTTGTCTCATTTGATCCTAATGTGAGATTGCAATTGTGGAATAATAAAAAAGAGTACAAAGAGACAATACTGATGTTTCTAAAGTATGCTGATATATTGAAAATAAGTGAGGATGAAGTGGAGTTTATTACTAATATTAAAGATATACAAAGAGCTGCACAATGGATATTGACTACGTTCGATAATTTAAAAATTTTGATAATTACAAGAGGACAAAACGGTTGTTTAGCTTATTTTAATAGTAAACAAATAGAAGTTGAAGGGTATAAGGTTAAAGCAATTGATACAACTGGCGCAGGGGATTCTTTTATTGGGGCTTTCTTATATATGTTGTCTAAAGAAGAGCTAAATATTACCGAAATGACTGAAAGTCAAATAAGAGAGTATTTAAAATTTTCTAATGCAGTTGCTGCCTTGACTACTATGAAGAAAGGAGCAATTAGTGCATTACCTTCTTTAGAAAATGTTAATAGGTTTATTTCGTTTGGTGTGTATGAATAATTTAACACTAGAAAATATAGATTTTAAGATCATGAGATAATTATCCAAAAAAGATTCAAACTATTCTAAAGCAGAAATATTTTAAATATTTGTTGTTAAAAATCAAGAAAGATTAAACATAAGAAATTTAGCGAAAGGTTAGCCAATATAACTTATAAAATTCAGAAAAACGTTTAACCAAATGTTTAAGATAAAAAATTAAAGATTAGATATTACACGTACATTAGTAGTTGGACACAATTACAATTTACTATAATTAGTTATCATTTTCTAAGGCTGTTTAGTTTATTAAGAAAAATAATGTTTAAGCAAAACAAGAATTTCAATAAAATACTCTGAAATTTATAAGTCACTATATGAAAAATTATTGTTGTTTGGGAGGTGATGGGTATGAGTTGAATATAAGTTAAAAACAAAATTGTAATAATTTAATATAGTCACAAAATCAAGTAATCTATAAGGAGGGTTGAGTATGTTTAAAAAGTACGTTAGTAGAAGTTTAGTAGCGCTAATTTTAATTGTATTTGTACTTAATATTGTGTTTTCGCAAGCATATGTATACGCTAACGAGGGTTCACAAGGGGAGACAGATTATCCGTATACAATAGTAAATCCGGGATTTGAGACTGGGGACATGACAGGATGGACAGTAATAGAAGGAGGAGCTTTTGGACCCAATAGCGTGTCAGATGAAACAACATGGTGGGCAGAACAAATACCATATAATCAAGAAGGTAAATACCATTTGAATGGTTGGAGGTATCCGGAGTCGGAGACAGGTAGAGTACGATCGACGACATTTAAATTAGGAGGAGTTGGTTGGATAACGTTTAGATTAGGTGGTGGAAAAAATGTAAATCTGTGTTATATACAGATATGCGATGCAGATACTGGTGAGATAATAGCAAGATATGGAAATACAGAATTTGCAGATGTAAACTTCCCTCATATAGATCAGGGAATGAGATTAGCTAACATGGTAAAGTATAGAGCAGATTTATCAGCTTATATAGGACGTAATTTATATATTGAAATAGTAGACAATGCAACTTCAGATTGGGGTTTAGTATTTGCAGATGATTTTCAAACATATTACGAAGAAATTCCTCAAGATGGTGTATTGGCAAAGAATCTATATAGACCAAAAAAAGTTTATGTATTACCTAATTTAGATTTTGAAAAAGGGTCCCTCGAAGGTTGGACAGTTAAAGGTGACGCATTTACAGGGAGTGTTGTAAATGATGTATATACTCCATCTGGCACCAAATTCAACCAACAAAGGTTTTATCATGTTTTTGGTTTGGCTGGAGCAAATACAGTTGAGGAAGGGAATAAGCGAAAGGGAGAGCTCATATCGCCAGTATTTACCATTTATAGCCCCACTATAAGTTTTCTAATTGGTGGAACTGATGATATTAATAATGTTTATGTTGCATTATATGATGCAAATAACGATAAAGAATTGAGAAGAGCTACTGGAACTGGGAAAGAAGAATATACAGAAATAGTTTGGGATGTTTCTGATTTGAAAGATAAAGATGTGTATATAAAAGTTGTTGATAATTCAGAAAGTGGTCATATAAATGTTGATGACTTTAGTATTAATGTTACCGCAAATTCATTGATAAACCCTGGCTTTGAAACAGGAGACTTAGAAGGATGGTTAAATGTAGAGGGTGAAACATTTTTAAATTCAGTGACTCAAATTTCAACTTATTGGGGGACGAGGTTATTTAAGCAAGAAGGAACATATCACTTATGGGGGTTTGCGTCTGGTGGAGATCAACTCACGGGTGTATTAGAATCGAACAAGTTTATACTTCAAGGTGATCCTGAATTATATGGTAGTGGACGAATAAGCTTCCTTATTGGTGGAGGAAATAATATAGATAGTTTATATGTTGCACTGGTTGATGATTCAACAGGTAAAGAAGTATTTAAAGCAACAGGTAGAAATGATGAACAATATTTTAGAGTAGTTTGGGATGCCTCAGAATATATTGGCAGAAAAATGTTCTTCAGAATTGTAGATAAGGCTAGGGGAGGATTTGGACATATAAATGCCGATGATTTTAGAATTAATTTATATCCTTTTGAAATAAAAAATGGAGATTTTCATACATTAGATTTAACTGGGTATGAAGTTTTAGGTAATGCATTTACTGTAGATGAAAAAGGTGTATCAAGTATACAAAATAAAGAAGCTACTGGGCAATTGAAGAGTTCTGTATTTGAATTAGCAGGGAGTGGAAAAATTGAGTTTTTAGTAAGAGGAGACAGTGACATAGATAGTTTATATATAGCACTTGTTAATTTAGAAGATGGTAAAGAAGTTATTAAAGCTACTGGGAATGGGAAAGATACATTCTCGAAAATAATATGGGATGTAAAAGAATATTTAGGCAAAAATATGTATATAAAGATTGTTGATAGAAGTACGAGTGGTTATATTGGAGTAGACGATATAAGAGCATATATTCCGCCTGAAAGTTTAGATGCAAAAATGTTAATATCTAATAATGGATTTGAAACAGGAGACTTTTCGGGTTGGCTGGTTACTGGTGATGCTTTTATTGTGTCAGACGAAAACATTGATGGGAAGGAAGGAAAATACTTTGCTAAATCTGAATTGAATAAAATTGGAAGTATTAAGTCTCAATCGTTTAAGTTAGGAGGAAATGGTGAAGTTAGTTTTTTAATTGGTGGCAAAGGTAATCCAAATGCATTATATGTTGATATTTACGACAATAATAATATATTGTTGTTTAGAAAAACCATAGAGAAAGAAACATTGGAGAGAGTCAAGGTGAATTTATCACAGTATATCGGACGTGAGCTTTATATAGTTGTAGTTGATTATGATCAGAACGGTTATATAAAAGTTGATGATTTCAATGTATATAACAGAGGTTTGATAGCTTATTGGAGTTTTGATGAATGTAAAGGGAAAACAGCTAAAGATGAGGTAAGTAAGAAACAGGATTATATTAATTATGTTTTCAATAATGCTGTTTACGCAAGTCCAAAAGATCCAGAATGGCGTAAAAGCGGAATTAAAGGAGGTTCACTATCATTTGATGGATATTCTACCTTTATAACCCGTAAAGCAGGAGATATAGAGTTACCGAGAGATCAATTAACAATAGAAGCATGGGTTGCTCCACGCAACTATGAATATGGAGACGAAGGAAAATTATCAGCTATTGTAAATCAGCATAATAGAGATAAAAAAGAAGGTTATATTCTTGGCATGTACAGACATGGTACGTGGTCTTTCCAATGTGGGATAGGAGATGAATGGGTTGAAGTGTGGTGTAACGATCATCCATTAGAAAAATATAAATGGAATTATATTGTTGCGACTTATGATTCAAGAGAATCAATTGTACGATTGTATTATAACGGTCAAGAAGTAGCATCGAAGAAAACACCTAAAAATTATCCCATTAATTTAACTAAAGAGGATTTCATTATTGGTAAAAACAATCAAGCAGTTGCTTTTGCAGGTGTCTTTAATTTCAATATGTTCTCGGGATTAATTGATGAAATAAAGATTTATAATGTGGCTCTTTCTCCAGAACAAATAAAGAATAATTTTGATAATTATATTGCACAATATGGTAGTAAAATACCAGAAATACCTCCAAGCGATATTGAAATAGATGAAAGTAAATATGATGGCGATCCACATAGACCTCAATATCATGCGATGCCTCCCGGCAACTGGATGAATGAATCACATGCTCCAATTTATTATAAAGGAAAGTATCATTTATTTTATCAATTTAACCCTCAAGGACCTTACTGGCATCAAATACATTGGGGCCATTGGGTAAGTGATGATATGGTAATGTGGAAAAATGTAAGTCCAGCGTTAGCTCCAGAAGCAGGCAATTTAGATCCAGACGGATGTTGGTCTGGTAGCGCAACTTATGATAGGGATGGTAATCCAGTTATCTTTTATACTGCTGGAAATGACGCTGCTTCGCCTAATCAAAGAATAGCAATTGCGAGACCAGCTGATCTTAATGATCCTGATTTGGTAAAATGGGTAAAGTATCCTGAGCCAGTAATAGTACAAGAAAAAGGAATAGGTATATATGGTGAGTTTAGAGACCCATTTGCATGGTATGATAGAGAGTCTGATAAATGGTATTGTTTAGTAGGTTCAGGCAGAGAAGATGGAAGTCAAGGTACTGCATTGGTTTATGTTTCAAGTGATATGTATCATTGGGAATATAAAGGGCATTTATTTGATGGGGATGTTTCGCAATATAAATACCTTGGTACTGTATGGGAATTACCTGTATTGCTTCCTATTGGCAAGGATAAAGATGGGAATATGAAGTATATCTTCTTAGTTACTCCATGTAGAGGTGAAGCAAAAGTTGATGTTTATTACTGGATAGGAAGATGGGATAAAGAAAGTTGTAGATTTAAACCTGACCACATTGAACCAAGGTTGTTGGATTTAGGTGGTGGTCATTTAACAGCACAAGCAGGTTTTGTAACTCCTGATGGTAGGACTGTGCTATTTTCTATTGTACAGAATTTCAGAACACCACAAGCTGAATACGAATCTGGTTGGGCACAATCCAATGCATTACCAGTAACAGTAAGCTATAATGTTTATACTCAAGATATTGATGTTAAACCAATAAAAGAACTTGAAGGATTAAGAGCACAAAAACTAGCAGATATAAAAGATAAATCAATTGATGAAGCTAATCAATTAATCGGCAATATAAAAAGTGATATGCTTGAAATTATCCTTGAATTTGATAAACCTCAAAATGCCAAAAAATTTGGTATAAAGGTTCGCCGATCTCCAAGGGGAGAAGAGGAAACTTTATTCTATTATGATCTGAATGAAGGTGCTTACTATGTTGATAGGAATAAGTCAAGTATTGACCCTGATACGAGATGTTATGGAATACAAGGAGGAAAAGTTGATTTAAACGGAGAGAATGTAAAAATTCACATTTATATTGATCGTTCAATAATTGAATCATTTATTAATTATAAAAAGAAAATAACAACAAGAGTATATCCAGGACGAATCGATTCGCTTGGCATACAACTTTGGGCAGACGGAAAAATAAGAATTAAATCATTAGAGATTTGGCAAATGAATGCTCGAAATGGAGAACCAGCTAAGCCAGTATATGTTCCTAATAATTGGGATTCTCCTAAATTTCCGTATGTGGCGGAGAATTGGGATTCTTCGAAATATCCAAATGTTACGTTACCTCCAAATCATGATTTTTCAGCTGGGAATTTATCAGGTTGGATAACAGAAGGCAGTGCTTTTACTGATGCACATGTAACAAAAGAGGAAAAATTCTGGGGAACAATTTATTTTAATCCATCACGAAGGATACCAGGAGGATATCATTTATGGGGATTTAATGAAAAACTTGGTGGTGACAAATTAACTGGGACTCTTAGAACTCAGAATTTTATTCTTGGTGGAAATGGCAAAATAGACTTTCTATTAAGTGGTGGTAAAGACGAAGAAAAATTGTATGCTGCATTGGTACGTGTAAGAGATGGTAAAATTCTATTTAAACAAACTGGATTTAATTATGAAGAGTATCAAAGAATTA
Organism: Caldicellulosiruptor diazotrophicus; assembly: GCF_017347585.1. Lineage (NCBI taxonomy): Bacteria > Bacillati > Bacillota > Caldicellulosiruptorales > Caldicellulosiruptoraceae > Caldicellulosiruptor > Anaerocellum diazotrophicum. The sequence goes on along the minus strand of NZ_AP024480.1, from coordinate 2,232,914 downwards.
GATGGGATGCTTCTTCGTATATTGGTGAGGAGTTGTACTTTATATTAGTTGATAACAGTACTGCTGATTTTGGTCATCTTAACTTAGATGATGTTCATATACCTATAAAGATTGCTGAACAGATTCCAGTAACATCACAACCAGCACCAATAACATATGAAGTGACACCGACTCCATCACAGCAATCAACCCCATCACAGCAGCAGTCTCAGCAACAACCGTCACAGCAACCACAACAACAGCAACAGCAGCCAGTGCAACAGCCATCTCAAACACCGCAACAGCAAGCCCAAAAAGACATTGTCACAGTTGAAATTAATCCAATGTCAAAGTCTACTATTGAATTTGACAAGAACATTAAACTTGAGGTTCCACAGGATACTATTAAAGGGTTTGCACCTCAGGTTAAAATAGCAAAGGTTGAAAAACTTGACCAGGATATTAATGTAGGAACTTTAATTGCTCAGCCAATTGAGCTTTCGGTTGAAAAAGGGAACATAGCAGGAAATGTTCAGCTGCAAATAAAACTTGATGCTCAGGTTGTTAAAGAAGACCAGGTTGCAATTGCACTTATTTACGATGCACAGAAAGGTAAGTGGTTACCTGTTGCAACAAAGCAGGAGCAAGATAAGCTTATTGTTACTACAAACAAAGCTGGCAAAATTGCAGTTGTTGCAGCAAACTTAGAAGATGTATTCAAGGATGTAAAGAAAGAAAATTGGGCATATACTACATTTAAGAAGGCAATCACAACCGGACTTATTACAGGATATGAAGATATGACATTAAGACCTGACAAGAAAGTTTCACTTGCTGAGGCAGCAGTACTTGCTCAAAGAGCGTTTGAAGTTGCACCAAAGCAAGAAGGAAGTCTGCCAAATGTTCCTCAGTGGGCAAGCGCAGCTATCAAAGCGTTAATTGACAATAGTATTATTGAGACAGTTAAAGATTCAAATGCACCGCTTACAAGACTGGATGCTTGCGTAATAATAATGAAGATACTTGAGCAAAGGGGTATAAATGCTGAATCAGCTCAGGTTGCATTTGCTGATGTATCTAACTTGCCAGCTGACAAAATAGATTACATTGCAAAGGCATACAGTTTGGGCATTGTTAAAGGATATAATGACAATACATTTAAACCACAAAAAATTATCACACGTTCAGAAATGATAGTAATGTTAATAAGGGCACTTGAAATATTGAAAATGTGAATAAAACTCTTTATCAAAAATCAGGGGGCTGTCCAAAAAGATAAGTGGACACCCCCTTTTTCTCAATATATACCATAAGCTTATTTACCTTTAAATTTTACCACAAAGTCAGCACCTTCTCCTTTTTTACTAAATACACTAATTTCACCATTATGCATTTGTATTATCTCTTTTGCGATTGATAAGCCCAGCCCGCCTATTCCTTTTTTTGCACTTTTGCTGTAAAATCTATTGAAAATATAAGGCAAATCTGCTTCATCAATACCTTCCCCATCATCTTTGATTGATACTTTGATATAGTCATTTTCTTTTTCAGCTTTTATATAAACGTTTCCTGTGTCGTTTGTATGATGAATAGCATTGATGATAATGTTACTAAAAGCCCTTTTTAGAAGTTTGCTATCAGCTTTTGTTACGATATCATCTTCAAAAAGCCAAAACTTTCTATTTCCTTTTATAATGTTTACTTCGCTGATAATTTTATTAAAAAGGCTTTTTAAGTTTATAGGTTGTATATTCAACTGTATAGTACCAGATTGTAGTTTTGATAGCTCAAGAATTTCATTTATGAGATTATTCAAACGCTCAGCTTCTTCCATGATTAAACTGGCATATTCTTTGATTTGGTCTTTTTCTAATATGTCATCGTATATAGCCTCAGCATAACTTTTTATGATGCTCAGTGGAGTTCTCAATTCATGAGTTGTATTTGCTATAAAGTCCCTCCTTAGCTTTTCGGTTTTAGAAAGATTTTGAGCCATAAATGTGATTGTTTTTGCAAGCTCACCAATTTCATCTTTGTTTTTAACATCAATTTTAACGTTATAATCTCCCTTTGCTATAGCTTTGGCAGCATCAATGATTTTAAGAATGGGTTTTGTGAATAAACTGCTAAGCGCATATGCACCAATGATTGATGCCAAAAGAGCAGCGATAAAAAGGATAAAGATTTGATTTTTGACATTTCGAACGTCATTTTGAATGTCATGCAAAGGTGTATGAATAAATATTGCCGCTATGATCTTGTTATTGTTAATTATAGGCATTCCTAAGGTAATAAGGGTGCTTCCTTGAAATGTTTTTTGGTCTGTCCGGTAGATAATTTTTCCTGATAAAACATCTAAAATTATTTGTCTTTCAATGTTCCTTGTTCTTCCAAACATGAACCTACCATGAGATTCTATCAAACTGCCGTTTGAATCATATATTGATACCCTGCCGTTTATAATATTAGCTATATTATTTGCTTCACTTGAATAATCAAGGTTATTTTTAAATTTATAAGAAATGTCTTTTGCATATTGAATCATTCTATTTTTTAGATTAGCTTTAAAACCACTTGTGACGATATTTCCTTGAAGAAAAAAGCTTAAACCTAACATAAAGAAAAGCAAAATAAGTGTATAAATCAATAGTTTAAAACTTATCCTTCTCATTTTTTCACCTCAAACTTATATCCATAACCTCTTACTGTTTTAATGTAATCTCTGAGATCTCCGAGCTTCTCTCTGAGGTTTTTAATATGTGTATCCACAGTTCTAAGATCACCATAATATTCATAACCCCATACACTATTTAAAATCTGCTCTCTTGAAAGGGCAATGTTTTGCCTTTCATATAGGTACAATAAAAGTTCATATTCTTTTTGAGTTAGATTCACTCTTTGACCTTTTACATATACCTCTCTTGCTGCTTTGTCGATGAACAAAATGTCATTTGAGTTGGGCTTTTTGGTTCTCTTTAAAATTGCCTTCACACGTGCAACAATTTCTTTTGGGCTGACAGGTTTTACAACATAGTCATCAGCACCAAGTTCGAATCCAAATATCTTATCATCATCCTCTCCACGAGCTGTTAGCATAATAACTGGCGTATCGTCCTTTTTCCTTATTTCTCTCAACACACTCCAGCCATCTTTTTGGGGTAGCATCACATCTAAGATTACAACAGAGTACATTGAAGGTTGAAATTTTTCGATTGCTTCGTTTCCGTCCGATGCTTCTTCTACTTCAAACCCTTCTTTTTCAAGATATAACTTTATTATTTTTCTGAGCTTTTCTTCATCTTCAATCAGCAGTATCTTCAACCTATAACTCACTCCTTGTGAATTATAGATGTGAACAACCATAATTCCTTAAATAAATTTTACCAAAGATTTGAGAAAAAATCATCATTTTCAAAAGACAATTTATTTAAAAAGATTTTCTTCACAAAAACTCCACAATTTCTTCACATCAGTTTCACAAAACACCTTTATATTTAAACTTGCAAAACAAAATTTTAGTTTTTGGGAGGTTGATTTAAATGAAAAGAAGAATAGGTTTTGTGGTAGCGGTGGCTTTATTAGTGCTTGTCCTGAACTTAGCTGCTTTTGCCGCAACAAGTGTTTCAAACACCAATCCAGCATCAGCAACTAATACCACAGTTTTGCACATGGCAAGGGGATATGGTGCTCAGTTTATGGCATCAATTGTAGCAAAGCTGACAGGTCTTACAGTTGATGAGGTTGTATATTTGAGGTCACAAGGTCAGACTTTCTACCAGATAGCTTTGTCAAAAGGTGTAACAGCTGAGAAGTTTAAGGATGCTGTATATCAGGAAAAAGCTGCTTTAGTTGACCAAAAAGTAAAAGATGGCGTTATTACAAAAGAACAGGCTGATGCAATAAAGGCACAGATGAAAGCACGAATTGAGAGCTGCAACGGACAGGGCTACGCAAACAGACCACAAACAGGGTATGGACTATTTGGTGGTGGAAATGGGCAAAAGCAGGGTATTGGGCAAGGTAAAGGTATTGGCTACGGCAGAGGTATGAGAGGTTTTGTAAATGGAAATTCTTCAAATCAATCAAAATAAGTAAGTAGACATTTGGGCTTAGCAGGGTGTTTTTGCTCTGCTAAGCCTATGTTAATTTTTAAAATACTGTTTCATTGAAACCAGCTTTAAATATAGATTCTGTGAGACATTTTGCAGTTTTTGTAAGGGAATAAAGATTGATTTAAATGATGATGTGCCAAGGTTGACAAAAGATATAACCATAATATTTCTAATCAAATTTTAATTTCTTTATAATAGTTTTCTAATTATCCTCCTACATAATTATTCTTACGAGCAGCTGCTCGAATAAAAATGTAGGGGGTAGATAAAAAGTGTTGAAACAAGTTAAAAAATTTGTAGTGCCATTGCTTGCGGTAGCTTTTGTCTTGAGCTTTGTAATAGGATATGCAAATTCACACTCTATTGCAAGTTTTACTAAACAAGATAGTCTTGTTAAAAAACAGGCGGCACAAGTTCAGAATCAGAATCAAAATTATAATTCATCAGAAGGAAAGAATGTAGACAATCCAAAAGACAATGATATTGAAAGAGCCGATGATGGGCAAAATGTAGACAGCCCAAAAGACAATGATGTAGAAAAAGCTGATGAAGAAAATGATGAGAGCAATCTAATTACCAAAGCAAAGATTTCAAAAAATGAAGTGGAGAATATTGTTAAATCGGCATATCCTGGCAGCACTCTTCAGAAAATTGATATTGGTGATGAGAATGGTCTGATTATCTACGAAGTCAAAATGACTGACAAATCAGGTAAGGTTTTAAATGTCAAAGTTGATGCAAGCAATGGCAAGATTGTAGGTGTTGAAAATGGTAATTCCCAGCAAGAAGAACAAAAGGATGAAGACAATGGACATGACACAGACAATCAAGAAGTAGAAAATGAACAATAAGGTTAATAAGAATTTTGGGATTTGCAAATATCAAATTTTTTAACAAAGCAGGCTGCCCTAAAGAATTACTGGGCAGCTTTTCTTGTCAATAATTATGTATTTCACAGGCTGATAAATCTGCGGTAAAATATCTTCAAAGAAGAATTAGGGGGAAGATATACAAATGCCATCATACAAAATTTTGATAATAGAAGATGAAAAACAAATAGCTCGATTTATCGAATTAGAATTAAAACATGAAGGTTACGATGTATATGTGTGCTATGATGGCATAGAAGGACTTAAAAAAGTTGAAGAGATACATCCAGATTTGATACTCTTGGATATTATGTTGCCTGGCATAAATGGCATTGAAGTTTGCAGAAAAGTAAGGCAGTATTCTAATGTCCCTATTATTATGGTTACAGCTAAGGATGATATTCCAGATAAAGTGATGGGCTTAGACAGTGGAGCGGATGACTATGTCACAAAGCCATTTGCAATAGAAGAATTATTGGCAAGAATAAGGGCAGCTTTGAGAAAAAGCAAACAGTTGAATATAATTCGGGAAGTTCTCACTATTGCTGATTTGACTATTGATACATCCAAACGGATTGTTAAAAGGGCTGGTAAGATAATTGAGCTTACCAAAAGAGAATATGATTTGCTTGAATATTTAGTGAGAAACAAGGGAATTGTTTTAACCAGAGAACAAATATTGGAAAACGTCTGGGGATATAACTATATGGGCGACACAAATGTGGTAGATGTATATATACGGTATCTGCGCAGTAAAGTAGATGAGGGTTTCAAAACAAAACTCATCCACACAGTAAGAGGAGTTGGATATAAATGTGAGGAGAAAGAAAATGAAGATTAACATTTTAAGGTTCAGAAAGATTTCTTGGAGAATTACATTTACATATGCCGTAGTGTTTTCAGTGATGGTTATTTTATTAAATTTCTTAGTTTTATATGGATTAAGATTTTACCTTCGTGAGCAAGCTATAAATCAAGTTAATGCTATTGGTAAAGATATAGAAAGCAAGATATTGGGAATAGGTGAAGAACAAAAAGACATTTATGACGAAGAACTTATAAATGATGCAGTAATAAATAGCGATATTAACATAAAGATAGCAGACAGCAGTGGCAGGATTTTAAATCAATCAAGGAATTTTGATCCTCATGTTAATGTAATGGCAAATCCTAATCGCGCTATGGTAGTTGAAAATGAAGAAAAACACTTGATAGTGAAGAATTTTGTCATCTTTAATAATGGCAAGATTATTGGATATGTTCAAGTTGCCAAGAATATGAATAGAGAATACTTATTTCTTAAACTATTGTTCATGTTGTTACTTATTGCCGATGCTATTGGAATGATAACATCAGTTATTACCGGATTTTCTATCAGCCAAAAAATACTAAGACCTATTCAGGAGATAACAAATACTGCAAAAAGAATTACTGCCACAGATTTGAATGTAAAAATTGATGTAGGGGAGGTTGATGATGAGCTTACTAATCTTGCCAAAACTTTTAATGAGATGATTGAAAGACTGAAGGTTTCCTTTGAAAAGCAAAACCAATTTGTATCAGATGCGTCACATGAGCTGAGGACTCCTTTATCTGTTATAAATGGATATATAAACTTAATAGATAGATGGGGCAAAAATGATAAGGAGATTTTACAAGAATCTATAGATGCTATAAAGAATGAAGTCAAATATATGACAGAACTTGTAGAAAGATTATTATTTTTGGCAAGAGGGGATAGTGGAGTTATAAAGCTGCAAAAAGAGGTAGTTAATTTGAATCAGTTAGTAGAAGAAATTGTTAAAGAAGGTAAACTTGTTGCACCTAATCGTAATTGGAGCTATGATCTTAAATGGCGAATAGATATTTTTGCTGATGGAAGATTAATAAAACAAATGTTGCGAGCTATCATTGACAACAGCATAAAATTTACTCAAGAAGGTGGTACAATTAATATCTCAGTAGAGAAACATTTGGATAAAGTGAAAATAGTTGTCAAGGATAATGGCATTGGTATTCCCCGTGAAGAGATTGGCAAAATATTTGATAGGTTTTATAGGGTTGATAAGGTCCGAAGTAAGACCACAGGGGGAAGTGGATTAGGACTATCAATTGTAAAATGGATAGTTGAAGCACATAATGGAGAGATTTTGGTTGAAAGTGAACTTGGAAAAGGGACAGAGGTAAGCGTATTGCTGCCTATTTGATTGTGTTTAGTAAAATAGAAAATTTTATTACAAACTCTTGATGCAATCCCCGTGATTTTTCTATGTTGACACCTGAACCAATATTGTTATAAAATCAAAATAGGAGTTTAAAAATTAAAAGTAATGGCATAGTGCACCACGATGGTGCACAAAAGAGATTTGAAAGAGAGTTATTAAAGTGCTTTTATTGACCAAAGAAAAACTAAAAAAAAACTTAAGCTAAACAAGCCCACGAAGGGGATGAGAAGTCTTCCTTTGTGGGCTTTTTGTTTTTCTGTGTGCCAAAAAACTTGCAAAATGGAGGTTTTTAGAAAATGTACAACATTAAAAATAGGAAAATATTATTTTTGAATGCAAAAAGGTTACTTGCTTTAGCCTTAGCTATTTGTTTTTTAAGTTTTCTTAGCACAAGTATTTTCAAAGCCTTTGCAAAGGGGGAAAAAGCATCTTCAAAGCTTATTGTCACTGACCTTTTAGGCAGGAAGGTTGAGATTGAAAACAAGAAAAACAAGCGACTTGTTGCAATAGGTCCGGGGGCTTTAAGGCTTGTGTTGTATGTCAATGGCACAAACAACATTGTAGGTGTTGAGAACGCAGAAAAGGCATGGGAAGAAGGTTCAAGAACATATATCATGGCATACCCTGAACTAAAGAAACTTCCTGTGATTGGACAAGGTGGGGCAGATTCTTCTCCAGACCCTGAAAAACTTATTTCTGTCAAGCCTGATGTGATATTTGCAGCAAGCTTTTTGGACAAAGCTCAGGCAGATAGTCTTCAGCAAAAAACCAGAGTTCCAGTTGTTGTGCTTGACTATGGGACAAAACTACTTTTTGATGAGAATGTCTATAAATCACTAAGACTTATTGGTAAAATTGTAGGGAAACAGCAGCGTGCAGAAGACCTTATAAACTACATGCAAAGATGTAAAGCGTTCTTAAATGAAAGGACAAAGAACATTCCTGCTTCTAAAAAGCCCAAAGTGTATGTTGGGGGTATTAGTTTTAAAGGTGGGCATGGGTTTGAGAGCACATGGGGAAAGTATTTTCCGTTTTTAGCCATAAACGCGCTCAATGTTGCAGACAGCGCGAACAAAGAAGGGTGGTTCATGGTTGAGAAAGAAAAGATTTTAGAGTGGGACCCTGATATTATATTTATTGATGAGGCTAATCTTGAGTTAGTAAAGCAGGATTACAAGAAAAATCCTGAATTTTATAAATCTCTTTCAGCCTTCAAAAATGGAAGAGTCTATGGCCAGCTTCCTTACAATTTCTACTGGACAAATATTGATACTGTCCTGGCAGATACTTTCTGGATTGCAAAGGTTGTGTTCCCAGACAGGTTCAGAGATGTTGATCCCGTCAAAAGAGCGGATGAGATCTACAAGTTTTTCTTAGGTAAGCCTCTTTATAGTAAGATGGCGAAGAAATTCGGAGGTTTTGTAAAGATAAAATTAGATTAGCTTAAGCAGAAAGGGTCTTGATATTGAGATGCAAAAAGAGGTGCTTCAAAGAGAGTATTTGAAACTTACCACAAGAAAAATTGTATTTTTAGTGGTTGTATGCATCCTGATATTTATTTTAGCTGTGTATGCTATTGTTGTCGGGTCGTCAAATTTGAACTTTGTAGATGTTTTAAAGACACTCATTGGCAAAGGCGATGAGAGAACAAAACTCATTGTGTTTAATATAAGACTTGTGCGGGTGCTGGCTGCCATTTTGGCTGGAATTGGACTTGCAATAAGCGGTAGCGCTACACAGACTCTCCTTCACAACCCCTTAGCTTCACCTTTTACGCTTGGTGTGTCTCAGGGTGCTGCATTTGGTGCGGCAGTTGGCATAATTTTGCTTGGCGGCGGCACCACTTCATCTTCTGCATCTGATTCTGTTGTGATTTTGAATCCATCTGTAGTAGTTATCTGTGCGTTTTTAGGGGCGATGATATCAAGTGTAGTTGTCATTTTGCTTGCCCAGGTCAAAAAATTTTCACCAGAAAGTGTTGTGCTCTCTGGTGTTGCGCTAAGTTCCTTGTTTTCTGCTGCAACAACCATAATTCAATATTTTGCATCAGATGTTAAGATTGCAGCACTTGTTTTTTGGACCTTTGGCGATATTGGAAGAGCGTCATGGAATGATGTTAAGATACTATGTGTGTTTGTTCTACTTTCATGGCTGTATTTTTTCAAAAATTCTTGGGACTACAACGCAATTGAAAGTGGTGAAGATGTGGCAAAAAGCCTTGGTGTGAATGTTGAAAGAAAAAGAATTGTTGGGATTTTTATCAGCAGTTTTGTTACCTCAGTTACAGTTAGCTTTTTGGGAATCATAGGATTTATATGTCTTTTGGGACCGCATATAGCAAGAAGGTTTGTGGGGAATGACCAAAGATTTTTGATTGCTGCATCTGGTGTTGTTGGCGGTTTTTTGCTTCTTTTGTCTGACACAGTTGCAAGGCTTATAATATCGCCGGTTGTTTTGCCGGTCGGGGCTGTGACCTCTTTTTTGGGTGCGCCGCTTTTTCTATATCTCTTAATCAGGAGGAAAAAAACATAAAAATGCTTGAAGTCAAAAAGCTCAGTTTTGCCTTCAAAGATTTTGAGGTGTTAAAGGAGATAGAGTTTAGAGCTCAAAAAGGCCAGTTTGTATCAATCCTTGGCAACAACGGTGCTGGAAAATCCACATTTTTAAAGTGCATAGCAAGAATTTTAAAACCACAAAACGGCGTTATTATTGTTGATGGCAAGGATATAAGTCGTTTTTCATCAAATGATCTTGCCAAGGTAGTAGGATATGTCCCACAAAGGTATGCAAGTACAAGGCTTACAGTGTTCGAATCGATTTTGATTGGCAGAAAACCTCATTTTTTGAGCATAACGCCTTCTAAAGAAGATTTGCAGGTGGTAGAAAATGTCATAGAAAAGTTTGGGCTAAAACCTCTTGCTTTCAGGTATTTGGATGAACTGAGCGGCGGTGAAATGCAGAAAGTTGTGATAGCGCGTGCCATTGCCCAGCAGCCAAAAATTTTACTTTTAGATGAGCCAATAAACAATCTTGATTTAAAAAATCAGGTAGAGGTATTGAGTATTTTAAAAAAGTTGTCAAAAGAAAATGGTATTTTGGTAATTAGTGTCCTGCATGATTTAAACTTGGCAATAAGGTTTTCTGACCACTTTGTCTTCATTAAAGACAAAAGCGTATTTGCCTCAGGTGGCAGGGAAATTATCACTCCTGAGATTATATCAAATGTGTATGGAGTAGAGGTTAAGATAGAAACTTCACACGACCAACTTTTTGTAGTTCCTGTGATTCCGACAATATAAAGATTTTAAAGGAGAGAGATTTTATGGAGCTTGTCCCGATTGGCATATTTCACAGCCCATACAAGACAAAAGATGAAGCGCCGCACCAGGGAAGAGGTTCTGAGGTTGTTGCGTATATAGAAGTTTTTGAAAAATATATTCAAGGGTTGAAGGATATAGAAGAAGCTAAGTACCTTATAATTCTTTACTGGGCACACCAGGCTAAAAGAGATGTGCTTGTGACAAAGACTCCTTTTTCAGATGTACCTAAAGGTGTGTTTGCCTGCAGATCGCCAAACAGACCAAATCCAATTCTATTGGATGTTGCTGAACTGGTAGATAGAAAAGGAAATGTCCTGGTTGTAAAAGGAATAGATGCTATTGACAGCTCACCTGTTTTGGATATAAAACCTTTTTATGCAGAGATTGATGTGCCTAAAGAAATTTTGTTCAGTAGCGTAGTAAGAAAGGAGAGTGAAACTTAAAATGGACAGCGCACTTTGGCAAAAATGCATAGAGTTTCACGGACACAGTTGCCCTGGTCTTGCAATAGGATTTAGAGCATGTGAAGTAGCAATAGAAAAGCTTGATCTTACTTTTTCAAAAGACGAAGAGGTTGTGTGTATAACAGAGACAGATGCCTGTGGTGTTGATGCTATTCAGATTATTTTGGGCTGCACTGTTGGAAAAGGAAATCTTATATTTAAAGACAGAGGCAAACATGCATTTACCTTTTTCAGGCGTGACACTAATGAAGGAATAAGGGTTGTTTTTAAAGGTTTTGACAATGACATGCCACGTGAAGAAAGGCTCAAAATTGTTCTCAGTGCACCACTTTCACAGCTGTTTGAGCTAAAACAGCCACAAGATACTATTCCACCATCTGCACGCATCTTCAAAAGCATTGAATGTACAGGGTGCGGTGAAAAGACAGCAGAAAATAAAATAAGAGTTTTGGACGGCAAGTTTTACTGTCTTGACTGCTTTGAAGAATACTCAAGAGGATGGGGAAGATAAGCTCCTGTCCTCTTTTTTTATGTTAAGGGCTATATCTTCAATTATCTGATTAAATATCTCCTTGATTGAAAGATTGAGTGTGCCAGGAATAAATATTCCATGCAGATTAAGAGGAATGATGTACTTCTTGCACTCAAGAGAAAATACCGTTTGGGCTATCTTTGCTGTTATCTCACCGCCAATTCCGCCACACGTCAAAATTCCGATGGGTCCCACAATTGCATCTGGTACAAAATTTGTTAAAAAATAAACAATCTCATCCTCACCACAATATCCCACATCTGCGCCGTTTTTGAGCATGTTCTGCATAGCCACTTTGTTAGTCCCAAGCGCAACGACTTTTATTTTATCTTCAAACTCTTTTTTTAATCTTTTTATAAACTCCCTTCCAAGTCCTGCTCCTTGTCCATCTAACACTGCGATGACCATTCTCAATTCAGCCCTTTTTTGAGTACTTAAGTGATATGTTTCTAGTAACTAAATTATAAAATCTTTGCGTTGGATTGTAAAGAAAAGATTCTTAAGTAGAATGTAGTTTGGTCTGATGTTTTGGAAGGCTCACTTCAAATTTTGAACCTACTCCAACAGTACTTGTTACATTTACTTTTCCCTGATGAATTTTTACTATCCAATCGACAATGGAAAGACCTAGACCTATTCCCTCAGTTGCACGCGATTTATCAACCCGGTAAAATCTGTTAAAAATAAAAGGAAGGTCTTCTTGAGGAATTCCAATGCCACTGTCTTCAATAATTATTCTTACTTGCTGGTCCAGTTCTTCAACTTTTGCTTTTACCCATCCACCTTTTTTGTTGTATTTTATAGCGTTCTCAATAAGATTTATAAAGAGTCGGGTAAGCAGTGTCTGGTCACCTTCAATAAAAATATCCTTTTCACATTCATGGTAAAGTTTAACATTTCTTTGTAAGGCATATTCATCCATTTCTACTATTACATCTTCTACCATTGTTTTTAGATTTATATTTTCAAAATCCACCGGCCAATTGCCTTCTTCACACCGTGTGAGCATAAATAGCTGGGATATTATTTTGTTCATCTTTGATATTTCTCTATGGATGGAGATTAGCCTGTGACGATATTCTTCTTTTGTCAGGTCACTTTCAAGCGCTTCTTCCACTAAAGCTTTGACAGTTGCAAGTGGAGTTCGAAGCTCGTGTGATGCATCTGACAAGAACCGTCTTTCTCTTTTGAATGCACTTTCTAACCTTTCCAACATCTCATCGAATGTCAGAGCAAGCCTGCCGATTTCATCATTTGTGTTTGGAAAATTTAAACGTTTGCTCAAATCGGTGTGTCCTATTGTTCTTGCCATTGTTGTTATATCATCAATGGGTTTTAATGCTTTTTTGGCAAGAAGGTATCCTCCTGCCACTGCAATTAAAAATGGAATTGGAGTGGATAAAAATATGACCTTTTTTAAACTATTCATAACTCTTTTTGTAGCAGATGGTCTTCCTATCCTGAGCCAGCCAATTGGCTTATTTTTTTCATCGTATATTTGCTGGTCATATACAAGCCAATCCTTTTCGTTTAATTCAAACATTCTCACCGCTGTATTAAAAGGAATATTTTCTACACTTTTTGCAAATAGATTACTTGTTGCATATATCACCTTGTTGGTCATAAAGTATACTACTATTTGTGCTCCTGAACTGATTATCCTGTGTGACTCTGAAAGAGAAATTCTGTTGTCTTTTGAAATGTTTATTCTCAGGGCAACCTCATTTGCAAAGTCCTGCAAAAAATTCTTCTCACTTGTTTCAAGAATTTGAAACATAAGGAGATATAAAAATAGACTGAACAGAACTACTATGACCATTAACATTGTAGAATACCAGATAGTAAGCTTTAGCCTTATATTTAAAAATTTAAGACAATTTCTTTTCATTTTTCATCCCTCAGCATATATCCTACACCACGAATGGTGTGAATAAGCTTTTCAGGAAACCCATCATCAATTTTCCGACGAAGATACCGGATGTACACATCTACTATATTTGAAGTTCCTTCAAAGTCATAATTCCATACATGTTCAGCTATCTGAGATCTGGTAAGAACTCTTCCCTTATTTCTGGCTAAATATTCTAAAATAGAGTACTCTTTTGTTGTAAGATCAATTACTTTTCCCGACCTTGTGACTTTGTGGGAGTTTGTATCTATTACAAGGTCTTTTACCTTGATTATTGGTTCTCTTGTTTGGCTATATCTTCTTAGCAATGCTCTTACTCTTGCTAAAAGTTCATCAAATGAAAAAGGCTTTACAAGATAATCATCTGCACCAGCATCAAGCCCAGTGACCCTGTCCTCTATTGAATCTTTAGCAGTCAGGCAGAGTACTGGTGTTTGAATTCCCTTTGTTCTTATAAGTTTCAGCAAATCTATGCCATCAATCTTGGGAAGCATTATATCGAGTATAATGAGGTCATAGTTAGCGCTTAGAGCAAAATGAAGACCTTCCTGTCCGTCGAGAGCTATGTCTGTGCTGTAGCCTACTTCTTGAAGTCTTCTTGCAATAGTATGTGCTAATGATTCCTGATCTTCCACCACCAAAATTCTCATTTAAACTTTCACCTGCACTTTAGTTTCTATCTCAAAATTATAGCTTATGTCAAAAGCTTTATAAATTAAAAAAGTTTAATCCTTCTTTAAGCTTCTTTTAATGGTAAAGGTTTAAAATAAGAATCTGAATAAAAGTTCAAAAATTTTTAAAAGAGGAGGTGTCTGAGGTGAAATTAAATTCAAAGCTTATTCAAAGAGTAGTTGCAGTTGTAGTTTTATCAGTATTTATTATGGTTGGAGCACTTGGCTTTGCAGCCACAAATTCAAAATCTATGACAAAAAGTACGGTAAAAAAGATTTCAACAGTTGCATCAAAGTCTTCAACTAAGGTTTTGGCAAAAACAAGTAAATATAAAAAGGTAGCTAAACTTTCATCGACAACAAAGTCGAAAAAGAATTCTGTTAAAACTTCAAAGGTAAGTACAAAAAGTGCTAAAAAATCCTCAAAAGCTTCAACTCCAGCCTCGTTATCCAAAAAGTAAATTGTTTCTTTACTAACTGGGGTAGCACTGCTACAATCCCAATTTTACAATAAAAAAGCATGGGCTGTACCTTTCTCATGAAGTCAGAAAGGTCAGCCTTTTTTTGTTTGAATATAATAAAGCAATTCAAAAATTCTATTATAACTATAACCGAAATCGATTATCCTATCTTTTGTATTATTTTGTTCTTAAAAATCACAAAAAATTTAATTGAATTTTTACAAAAATTTTGTGTATAATTTCCCATATATGAAGCTATAAAGCTTTGAAATTCTAAAATAAAAAATTATATGGTGGCAAAAATTAATAAACGGTTTTAAACATATTAAAATTTTAAATAAAATATATTTGCCTGGCTTCTAAATTGTGTTATAGTATTTATGGATGATATAAATATGAAAGCAAAAGAAGTTCTGGAATTATTAAAAATATCAAGACCAACCCTAACTAAGTATGTAAAAGAAGGGAAAATAAGAGTAACGGTTATGCCAAATGGATTTTATGATTACAACTATTTATGCAAGGGTTTCAACTCCAAAACTAAAGAGGGATTTAGAAAATCAAATTGAATTATTAAAACAGTTTTGTTTTAATAGTGGCTATAAAATACACGGAGTATTCTCTGAACAAGCATGGGGAATTAGCTTTGAAAAAAGAAATGAATTTTTTAAAATGCCCGATAGATATTCTTGCAGGTAAGGTACAAAGGGTTGTTATAGCCTATAAAGATAGGTTGAGCAGAGTGGGATTTGAATTGTTTAAACGCTTATTTAGAAAATTTAACACTGAAATAGTAGTTGCATCGGAAGTTGGAAGCAAGAAGCTTGATTCTCAGGAAATAATTGAAGAAATTATAAGTTTGCTCTACTGTTACAGTATGAAATTTTATAGCAAAAGAAAAATTCAAAAAATAAGAAAGCTTTTAGAAAGTGAGGTGTTTGAAGATAATACTCAAGAGGACAGAGCAAATACAGATAAACAAGAACCATGAGTTATGGAATTATTGTGATAAAGTGTGTTTTGCAGCAAAGAATTTATACAACTTTGCAAACTACACTGTAAGACAGGAATTTATAAAAAGTGGCAGGTGGATAAGATACAGAGAACTTGACAAAATGTTAAAAGACCATGAGAGTTATAAGAGCCTGCCAGCTCAGACTTCACAGCAAGTGCTAAGACTTCTTGATAAAAACTGGAAGTCATTTTTTAAAGCAATGAAAGAATGGGGCAAAGATAAAAGTAAATTTTTGGGTAGACCTAAATTACCAAAGTATAAGAAAAAAGACGGCAGGGCTATTTCTATTTTTACAAATCAGCAGTGCAAGATTAAAAATGGTTATTTGACTTTTCCGAAGACAGAATTAAAGCTAAAGACAAGGATAACAGACAAATTAAAAGAAGTCAGGATAATTCCAAAAGGAAGCATTTATGTAGTTGAAATAGTTTATGAAAAGGAAATAGCCAAGGTAAAAAGACCACCAAAGAGGATAGCAGGAATAGATTTAGGGCTTAATAACTTTGTAACATTAGTAAATAACATAGGCATAAAGCCTATTGTTATTAATGGCAAAGTTATTAAGTCAATAAATCAGTATTACAACAAGAAAAGAGCACAGCTTATGAGTTATGTAGGCAATAGAGGAAGTAGCAAAAGAATAGAGAAGTTGACTTTAAAGAGGAACAACAAGATTAAGGATTTTATGCACAAAGCAAGCCGTTTTATAGTCAACTGGTGTAAGCAACACGAAATAGACACTCTTGTTGTTGGGTATAATCCAAACTGGAAGCAGGAGATAGAGCTTGGCAAAGTAAATAATCAAAATTTTGCTTCTATACCATTTAATCAGTTTGTAAATATGCTCAAGTATAAGTGTGAAGAAGAAGGGATTAGTGTAATAATTACAGAAGAGAGCTACACAAGTGGCTGCAGTTTTTTAGATGGAGAAGAAATCAAAGAAATAAATTATAATCCACGTCGAAGAATAAAGAGAGGCTTATTTAGGAGCAACAAAGGGATATTAATAAATGCGGATGTTAACAGTGCGTATAATATTATAAGAAAAGTATTTCCCAAAGCATTTGCTGAGGGGATAGAGGGTGTGGGGTTACACCCAGTTAGGTTGAATGTAGCCTAACAAAGAATAGTATTTAGCAAAATTTTAAATAGTTTTTAATACTTTAAACACTATTCATAACCTGGTGAAAAAGCTATGAAAAGGATCTTGATTGTTGATGATTCTGAACTTATGTGTGAAGTTATAAAAAGTGCTTTGAGGGGTTTAAAAGAGGACATAGTTGTATTTTTGGCTACAAATCCTCTTATAGCTGTCAGGAAAGCGAATTTATTTAACATTGATTTAGCTTTGGTTGATTATGAAATGCCTTATATGAATGGTCTTTTACTGATAAGTTATTTAAAAGAGATAAATCCGTTGACAAAGATTGTAATGGTTTCAGCTTATACTGAGCCTGGTGCAAAGATTACTCTTGAAGCACTTGCAAGAGGCGCAATAGATTACATATTAAAACCTGCCAATAAAGAGGAGTTTGAAGACTTTAAAAAGGAACTGTTAGATAAAGTTCGCTGGATATTAACAGAAAGAGAGTTTAGCCGTAAAAAAAGTAAGATAGAAAAAGAAAAACCCAAAGTTTTAGGTTATCTTGAGGGACTTAAGGCTGGTACTACTAATTATTTAGTGGATAGGCTAAGAGAAAGTAAAGTAATAGCAATTGGAATTTCAACAGGAGGCCCCCCTGTTTTAGAAAAGATTTTTACAAATCTTAAGAAAGATTTTTCAATTCCAATATTAGTTGTTCAGCACATGCCGTCAGCATTTACAAAAGCCTTGGCTGAAAGGCTTTGCAAAATATCTCAAAGACAGGTGAAAGAAGCCGAAGATGGTGAAAAGATTGAAAATGGTGTAATTTATATAGCAAAAGGTGGAGTACATCTTGCTGTTGAAAAGATCTTAGGAAAGTATTACATAAGACTTCTTGAAAATGTCGAAAAGGTAAATAGCCACAAACCATCTTGTGATATTTTATTCAGTTCAGTAGCTGAATGGTACGGAAAATATGCAACAGGCATAATCATGACTGGAATGGGTTGTGATGGGTCAAATGGTCTTTTGGAAATGAAAAATCAGGGTGCTTTGACAATTGCACAAAGTAAAGAATCATGTGTAGTTTTTGGTATGCCAAGAGTTGCCATAGAAAAGGGGGCGGCAGAAGCAGTGCTAAGTACAGATGAGATTATAAGACTTTTAAATGAGGTGTGACCCCAAAATAATAAATTTAAAATATCCTTTTAAGATTAAAGACACATCGATATATTCACACTGCCTAAGATAAATAGTCAGTGAAGGTTCAAAGGGATTATACACCTTTTACAAATTAAGACTGAAAATAAAATGTGCTATCTTAACGCTACTTACACCACTCTATTCTTATACCTTTAAATAAAGTACAGCTCTATTTTGAGGACTATAAATATACAACATAATGTCTTGAAAAATAGGAATGTTTTTGCTCATAAGATTTTAGTTCATCAGCTGACAGGACTTTGGTCAAAAATAAATAATTACTTGAGAGCACAGTAACGTCTTGTTCTTGAAAAGTTTTGAATTATGTTAAAACTACTTTATTAAAAAGGTTTAACTGATTTTGAATTTAAAGTAAAGTACTTGGTGAGAACAAATCCCGCATCTGCTCAAAACTATTTTATATCACCTCTCATTTCCATGTTATACCACAATTCTTACTCAAAAGCTTAAAAAAAATGTGTATCTTTTTGCTCAAGTATGGTATATATAAAGTTAAAGCAAACTCTTTTGGGGGCTTATGATTTTAAGATGGACAGCCAAACTCAAATACCCGAAAAGTTAAAAAAATTCTTTTGGGATATTGAATTTGAAGATTTAGACATTCAGAGGCACAAAGCATTTATCATCACGCGCCTTCTTAACTTTGGAGACCAAGATTCAATAAAGTGGCTATTTAGCACATATTCAAAAGAAGAGATTAAAGATGTGGTAAAAAATAGCAGAAGTCTTTTGAAAAAACCTGCAAGATTTTGGCAACTATATTTCAATTTGAAAGAGGATGAAATGAGGTGTTTTGAGGTTTTCAAAAAGATGGAAGGGATGTTTCCGTTTTAGGGGTATTTCAAAATGGAGGTTAGCGTTAAGATGTTTTTTAATGTTTTAGAGTGTCAAAGGTATGAAGTTCTAAATAAGATTGTAAAAAGTGATGTAATTGGAGAATTTTACTTAGGTGGGGGGACAGGACTTTCTTTGCAGCTTGGACATAGAGTTTCAGAGGACTTCGACTTTTTTTCACCAATAGAATTTTCAAGCGAATATATAATATATGAATTGGAAAAAGTGTGCGATATAAACATATTGTACTCAGCAAAAGATACTCTTCATGTGCTTTTAGATGGAGTTAGGGTAACATGGCTATATTATCCTAATCCTTTATTAGATAGTCTTGTAATACCAACTGAAGTAAAAGGCTTGAAAATTGCTTCAAAAATAGATATAGGTGTGATGAAATTAGTTGCTATTTCTTCAAGAGGCTCTAAAAAAGATTTTATTGATTTGTACTGTATATGCCAAACAGGAATAGAGTTAGAAAAGCTTGTTAAGCTTCTTCCACAAAAATTTCCAAACAAAATGGTAAATCTTTATCATATCATTATGAGTCTCTGTTACTTTGATGATGCTGAGGATGAAGTAATGCCCAAGATGTTCATTAGACTTGACTGGGATAATGTCAAGAGATTTTTCTTAGATAATTGTCAGAAATTAATCAAATTAATAGAATAATGATTTTCAAGAAAGAAGGTGTCATCTTGAAGATAATTACATTTTCACACTACAAAGAGGTAATTGATGAGGTTTTAAAAGATTCATACGCCATTGTTATTGACCTTCTCAGGGCAACATCTACTATGATTTGGGCTATTTCAAATGGTGCAAAAGGAATGATTCCTGTTGAGGATATTTCTGAGGCAAGGCTTTTTAAGAAGTTAGATGAAAGCGTTCTTCTTGGAGGTGAGAGAGGCGGCTCAAAAATTGAAGGTTTTGATCTTGACAACTCACCTCTTTCGTACAAAAAGGAAGCCATTTTTGGCAAAACTATTGTCATAACAACAACAAACGGTACAAGAGCTCTCAGGAAAGCATCCTTTGCAAAGAGAATCTTTCTTGGTTCATTTATAAATGCTAAAAAAACTGCAGAGTATATTATAAAAGAGACTCTACACTATAATATTGACACAATTTCAATTGTATGTGCAGGGACAGAAGAGAGGTTTACACTTGAAGACATCCTTTGTGCTGGCTATTTTATAGATTTGTTTAAAGAAAATCTTCTAGATGTGTTTTTAGATGACCTTTCTCTTGCATCACATGTGCTTTATAAAAAATTTGAAAATGACCCTCATGAAATATTAAAATATTCATATCACTATAATCATTTAAAGAAGATTGGCTTTGAAACTGACCTTGAATTTTGTCTCAAAAAAGATTTTGTGAATTGTGTATGTGAGTACAAAAACTTGGTAGTAGAGAAGGTGTAAAAATGTTCGAAATCTATCTTTCTTCATACTCAAGGAGAATTTATAAAAGAAAGGCCAAAATAACATCTATTATCGGCATATTTATAATCATTGGAATATCAAGTTTACTTCACTTTGGATTTGACTTTTTTAACAGAATAAAAGCCTCTGCAGTGATTTTTTCAGTAAATGAGAGTGTATGGGAACATCTTAAGATTGGATTTTTCGGGGGGTTGATTTTTTACGTAATTGAATTTATTATTTATGGCAAGAAGTTTGACAATTTTATTGTGGGGAAGACAGTTGCACTATTTTTGATACCATTTTTGACAGCGGTGTTCTTCTACGTCTATACAGCGTTTTTAGAAGACAATTTAGTTCTTGACATACTTACTCTTGCTTTAGCGGTAATGATAGCCCAGTTTGTTTCACTTGGAATAACATTGTCGAATAGAAAAATAAAAAAAGCACCATTTGTAATACTTTTAATCATCATGCTGATTATTTTCCCAATATTTACATATTTTCCACCAAAAATACCAATTCTTTTT
The DNA here is from genome assembly GCF_017347585.1 of Caldicellulosiruptor diazotrophicus. Lineage (NCBI taxonomy): Bacteria > Bacillati > Bacillota > Caldicellulosiruptorales > Caldicellulosiruptoraceae > Caldicellulosiruptor > Anaerocellum diazotrophicum. Next base: position 2,212,261 of record NZ_AP024480.1, on the reverse strand, counting down.
TACGATTTTGCTCACAAGCGTTATGGAATGTAGGTACGAATTATATTTTAAATTTCATAAGAATTCCAAATAAAGGGAGGAAAATTGTTTATGGAAAAGCCAAAATTTTATATAACCACGCCTATATATTATCCATCGGACAAACTTCATATTGGTCACACATACTGCACAGTTGCAGCAGATACCATCGCAAGGTACAAAAGGCTCAGAGGATACGATGTATATTTCCTAACAGGGACAGATGAGCATGGGCAAAAGATAGAAAGAAAAGCGCAGGAAGTTGGCAAGACTCCACAAGAGTATGTCGACGAGATAGTCACGTCAATAAAAGATCTTTGGAAGCTAATGAATATCTCATATGATGACTTTATAAGAACAACAGAGGAACGTCACAAAAAGGTTGTTCAAAAGATATTCACAAAACTTTACGAGCAAGGTGATATCTACAAGAGCGAGTATGAGGGTTGGTACTGTACACCATGTGAGTCTTTCTGGCTTGACAGGCAGCTTGTTGACGGCAAATGCCCTGACTGTGGTAGACCTGTTGAGAGGGCAAGGGAAGAGAGCTATTTTTTCAGGCTCTCAAAATACCAGGATGTACTTGTAAAGTATATTGAAGATCATCCGGATTTTATTGTTCCACAGTCACGGGCGAATGAGATGATAAACAATTTCATAAAGCCAGGGCTGGAGGATGTGTGCGTTTCGCGAACAACTATAAAATGGGGAATTCCTGTGCCGTTTGACCCCGAACATGTAATCTATGTTTGGATAGATGCACTTTCAAACTATATAACAGCACTGGGGTACATGAGTGAAGATGATAGCAAGTTTAAAAAATATTGGCCCGCAGATGTACATCTTGTTGGGAAAGAGATTGTAAGATTCCACACTATAATTTGGCCAGCAATGCTGATGGCACTGGGTCTTCCTCTTCCAAAAATGGTATTTGGTCATGGCTGGCTACTTTTAGAGGGTGGCAAGATGTCAAAGTCAAAAGGAAATGTAGTGGATCCAGTAATACTTGCGCAAAAGTACGGAGTTGATAGTCTAAGGTATTTCCTCTTGAGAGAGATTCCATTTGGTGCAGATGGTCACTTTTCAGAAGATGCTTTAAAGACAAGGCATAACAGTGACCTTGCAAACGACCTTGGAAATTTATTGTCAAGAACAGTCGCAATGATTGAAAAGTATTTTGATGGATTTATCCATCTTCCTGAAGAAAAAGAAGAACTTGATAATGAACTAATAACCTTGGCAAAGGAAACATACGAAAAGGTGTGCAAATACCTTGATGATCTACAATTTTCAAATGCCTTGATAGAAATCTGGAAGCTGATTGCAAGAGCAAACAAGTATATTGACCAGACAATGCCATGGGTGCTTGGCAAGGATAAATCCAAGTATCCGCGTCTAAAAACAGTCTTGTACAACTTAGCAGAGGTTTTGAGAATTGTAGCAATTTTGATAGAACCTTTTATGCCACAGACAACCCCAAAGATTTTACAGCAGCTTGGAATTTCAAAAGATGAAAATACTGATATAACCACTTGGGAGAGTGCTTCGCAGTTTGGTTTAATTCCGGAAGGAACAAAGGTTCAAAAAGGTGAGCCTATTTTCCCAAGAATAGTTGAGAAGGAGGAAAATGCTATGGAAGATACGAACAAGCAAGAAGTTAAAAAACCAGAAGGTGCAGTACCTGCAGATGATAAAAATGAAGAGCAGAAAGAGTACGTCACAATAGAGGATTTTGCAAAGATTGAACTAAAGGTTGCCAAAATTTTAGAAGCAGAAAAGATTGAAGGGGCAGACAAACTGCTTAAACTCATTGTTGATTTAGGAGATGAAAAACGACAAATAGTTGCAGGTATTGCAAAACACTACACGCCTGATGAGCTTGTTGGCAAAAAGATTGTGGTTGTTGCAAATTTAAAGCCTGCAAAGCTAAGAGGTGTTGAGTCGCAGGGGATGCTTTTAGCAGCGTCAATTGGTGATGAGCTTTGCTTAATTACTCCTGAAAAAGATATAAAAGAAGGTGCTAAAGTAAAGTGATGATAGTTGATGTTCATGCTCATTATGATGATGAGGCTTTTTTGAACGATTTAGAGGATGTGATGGCAAAGCTAAAAGACGAGAATATAATTGCCATCTCATCCTCTTCTTCTATTGAGTCTTCAATAGAAAATATTGAAATTGCAAAGAAATATAAGAACATTTATATAACTGTTGGAATTCATCCTCACGAGGCAAAAGATGCACCAAGCAGTTTTGAGGATATACTTTTTGAACTTGCAAAGTTTGAAAAGAACGTTGCAATTGGTGAGATTGGGCTTGATTACCATTATGATTTTTCACCAAGAGATGTTCAAAAAGAGATATTTATTAGACAGATTGAGGTTGCAAAAGCTTTAAATCTTCCAATAGTTGTTCATTCAAGGGAAGCACATAAAGATACCTTAGATATTATTCTTGATAAAGCAATTGGGAAGATTCCAGTTTTGATACATTGCTATTCAGGAAGTGTTGAGATGAGCAGGATTTTGAAAAAGTATGGCATTTATATTTCGGTAGGTGGTGTTGTAACTTTTCAAAATGCGAAAAAGCTTGTTGAAGTTGTAAAAGAGTACCCTCTTGAACTTTTGATGCTTGAAACAGACAGTCCTTATCTTACTCCTCATCCGCATAGAGGTAAGCGCAATGATTCAACATATTTGAAATATGTAATAACAAAAATTGCAGAGATAAAGGGAGTATCTGAAGATGAGATAATTGAAAAAACAACTAAAAATGCCATGAATGTGTTTGGTATTAAATAAGACTAAGAAACAAAAAAGATGGGAGATGAATCAAAGTAAAGATGGGAATGATAACATACACAATTGACAACAAGTTATATATCAATGTTACAAACAAATGCACAAACTCATGCATATTCTGTATAAGAAACACTGAGAGAGGGCTTGGCGAAGGGTATGACCTGTGGCTTGACCATGACCCAACAGCCGAGGAGATACTTCTTGAAATAAAAGACCCGCAAAAATATGATGAGATTGTATTTTGTGGCTATGGTGAGCCACTTATCAGACTTGATGTTGTAATTGAGGTGGCAAAAAAGCTAAAAGAAATAACTTCAGTGCCGCTGAGGGTTAACACAAATGGTCATGCATCTTATATTCACAAAAAGAATGTACCCCAGCTTTTGTCAAACCTTATTGACAGGATATCAATAAGTCTCAATGCTCCAAACAAAGAAAGGTACAATGAAATTTGCAAACCGTTTAATGAAGATATATATGACTACGTGATTGAATTTATAAAAGACAGCAAAAAATATATAAAGGAAGTTTGGGTTTCGTGCGTAGATATAATTTCAAAAAAGGAAATAGAAGAATGCAAAGAAATTGCTCAAAAGTTAGGAGTAAATTTCAAGCTAAGGACTTATGAGGAATAAAACTAAAAAAGAGTGATGTTATAAGGAGGAATGAGAAGACTTTTGTGTATAGCTAAAGTACACAAAAAAAGCACAGTTTTTTATTTAAATCGGTCAAATATTCACATAGCCACATAACTAAAAAAACAAAAAGAAAATTGAAAAAGTTCATTTATTTTTGGTATTGATTGGTGTATACAAAAAACATATAATTATAGATGAAAACAGCAGGTGGTAAGAAAAATGCGGACAACCCCCTTGTAACTATTGTTTTTGAAGGCTTACATAAATACAAAATCCCCCCGTTCATTTCCTCCTTTTATATAGAAAGCGGGCAGAAGCTCTACATAAAAATGAGCTTCTGCCCGCTTGCGATTTTAGGGAAATTGTAATGGAAAATGGCTCAAAGATAGTGTAAAATAAAAAAAGCATCTTTGTTATAAAGGAGTATTGTGAAAAGTATATGCCACCGTTTAAAGCTAAAAGTGTGGGAAGTAGAATTTACAAAAAACCTCAGAATGAAAGAAGAATAAGATTTAAGCGAAAATACATTTTATATGCATTTGTTGTATGGATTGTTGCAAATGTTCTTGTATTTTTAGCAAGAGAGTATATCTCAAACTACTTTTTTTCAGCTCAACTTCCACAGCTTCATGTTGAAAATTACAAACGGATACTTATCTTTGCCCCACACTGTGACGACGAAACCTTGTCTTCTGCAGGTGTGATACAAAGAGCACTTTTGAGTGGAAGTAAAGTTAAAGTTGTTGTCATGACAAATGGGGATGGTTTTACCCGTGCTGCAGGTCAGAACTTTGGCAAGATAAGACTTACTCCTGATGACTATATAAGATTTGGCTATCTTCGGCAGAACGAAACCATCCATGCGCTTGAGGACTTGGGTTTGAAAAGGGAAGATATAATTTTTTTAGGATATCCTGATAGGGGTTTGAGGTTTTTATGGGAAAAATATTTTGATTCTAAGGTGGGATATTTTAATCCTTTAACGCGCACATTCAGAAGTCCATATTCAAACTCCTATCAGAAGGCAGTAGAATATAAAGGAATTAACGTTGTGAGAAATATTCAGAGCATAATAAAATCATTTGAACCTGATTTAATCATATACCCATACTCACGCGACCAGCATCCTGACCACTGGGCAACATCGGCATTTATTAAGTTTTCAATATTGACACTAAACTATAAGTGCGAGGAGTGGCAATATCTTGTGCACAGGGGGGACTGGCCGACTCCTTTTGGCAAACACCCTCAGATGTACCTTGTCCCACCTTTTAAGCTTGCGTTTACAGATACAAAGTGGTATCAGGTACCACTGGATGACTATATGATAGAAAGAAAATCAAATTCAATCTCAGACTACCACTCTCAGATGAAGGTCATGAGAGGATTTTTGGAGGCATTTGTTCGTCAAAACGAACTATTCGCAAAATTAGATAGCAAAGATGCAAAAAAATATAATGGCGACAATCTGTTTTCAGAAAAGTATTTAGTTGGCAAGGAACCGACACATGACATATGGTCACTCATTTTTGAAAAAGGTGCTGATATTGAAGCAATATTTGCAGCACACGATAGTAAAAACATCTATATAGGTATCAAAATGGTTGGTTCTGCTAAGAAACTTATTTCATATTATCTTCACATAAGGGTTTTCGAAAATAACAAGTATCTTGGTAGAATTTATGTTTCAATTTCTGGGAACAAGATGAATGCAATAAAAACCATGACAACCCATACTTTTTCATTTCAAAATGTAAAAATGAGAAGAAAAATGAATCAGATTGAAATAATATTTCCTAAAAAAGACTTAAAAAATCCGAACATGCTTTATTTAAGCGTGCGTACAGAATTTCTTGGTCGTCAGCTTGACAGAAGCGCATGGAAGGTAATAGAACTGAGGTAAATCTTTTTATTGTGGTATCAGCTCTTCATACTTATAGGTAAACTCTATAAGTTTTGGGGCCATATAAATTGGGCAGTTTACTCTCAAAGCAAGCGCAATTGCGTCGCTCGGCCTTGAGTCTATGATAGAAATTACATTGTTGTAGTCTCTTAAATGAAGCTGCGCAAAGTATGTTCCATCCTTGATGTCTGTAATTACAACCTTTTGGATAAAAATTGAAAACTTTTGCATAATCTCAACCATCAAATCATGTGTCAAAGGGCGTGGAAACTTTTGTTTTTCTAGGGCAAGTGCAATTGACTGAGCTTCAAGTGGTCCTATGAAGATAGGGAGAACCATTTTATTGTTCTTGTCGCACAAAAGAACCGCAAATCCTCCCCCCTCTTCAAAAAATGCAACGTTTTTTACATACATCTCTATCATTTTATAACACCTCTTTTTTTGCAAACTAAAAAAACAAAAAACGCAAAACCCCCTCTTTAAATATTATACCTCTTTTTTTATCTTTTGAGCACTCTCAAAGAATTTAAAACTGCTAAAAGCATTGCACCAGTGTCTGCCGCAACTGCTTCCCACAGGTTTGCAATTCCTAAAACTCCTAAAAACATTACTGTAAATTTTATTCCGAGAGAAAGAGAAATATTTTGAATAACAATCTTTCTTGTGAACCTTGAATCTTTTACTAAATTTACAATCTTATAAAGCTTTTCATCAAGAAGAACAATATCTGCTGCCAATGTTGCAAGATAACTGCCATTTTTTGCAAATGAAATTCCTACGTCACACACAGAGAGCACTGGTGAATCATTTATTCCATCTCCCACATATACAATATATTTTCGTTCTTTATTTTCAAGTTTTATTTTTTCAGCTACTTTTACCTTCTCCTCTGGAAGGAGATTTGAATAAATACCGTCTATTGGAAGGTCTTTTGCAATTTTTTCAGCCGCCTCTTTCTTGTCACCTGTCAGGATGTATATTTTTGAACCAAAACTTTTGAGGTGAGTAAAAACCTTCTTTACATCATCTTTTAAAGAATCTTTCAAGGCAACATACCCACAGAATTTACCTTCGCACGATACATAGATGTACGAAAATTCGGGTGATATTTCAAAGCTATACCCAATTTTAACTCCGTTTTCCTGCAAAAACTCTTTTGTACCTATTAAAACTTTTTTGCCCTCAACAATTCCTTCTATTCCCCTTCCTGGATGTTCTTTGACCTCTTGCACTGAATGCAAAGAAATATTTTTCTCTTCAACTTGATTTAATATAGATTTTGCTATTGGGTGATTCGAAAGACTTTCAAGACTTATAAGAATTTTCAAAAATTCTTGTTGAGAAATTCCCACAGGTACTATCTTTTCAACAGAAAGAGTTCCATTAGTGATTGTTCCAGTTTTATCAAAAAGAAAACTACCTATTTCTGATGCAAGAATATCTATAAATTGTGATCCTTTTACCAGTATTCCCTTCGAAGAAAGTCTTGAAATTGATGCAAAATATGAAAGTGGGACAGATATAACAAGGCTACAAGGGCAGGAGATGATTAAAAAGATAGCTGCCCTGTAAATCCACAGCGAAAAAGGCTGGGCAAATAACAGTGGTGGTAACATAGCTAATGCTATTGCCGTAATAACTACCGCAGGGGTATAAACCTTTGCAAATCTTGTTATGAATTTTTCGGTTTTAGATTTATTTACAGATGCATTTTCAACAATCTCAACTATTCTGTGAAATGCAGAATCCTTGAAAAAACTTTTAGCTTTGACTTCCAAAAAACCGTCAACTACAACGCTGCCAGCTAAAACTTTGTCATTTGGCTGAACAGCAAAAAGTTTTGACTCACCTGTTATAGCAGATGTATCCAAGAATGATTTGCCAGATACTACAGTTCCATCAACCGGCACTCTTTCCCCCGGTTTTACCACTACTATATCACCAGGTACAACATCTTTTGGATTTACTTTCCTGATGCTATTGCCAATTTTCAAATTTGCATACTCTATTTCAAGGTGTTTGAGAGCCTGTATAGTTTTTCTTGACTTGTTTATAGCAACATCCTCAAGTATTTGCCCAATTTTGTAAAGAAGCATAACAGAGGCTGCTTCAGGGTATTCCTTTAAAAAAATAGCTGTTAGTGTTGCCACTGTCATTAAGAAATTTTCATCAAACACTTGAAGTTTTCTAAGGTTTTTAAAGAAGTTTAATATAACATTTTTTCCCGAAAGAAGGTATGAAAAAAGGAAAAAGATTAATGAATAATGTTCTCTTTTTGTAAAAAGACCTATTCCAAAAAATATAAAAGAAATTACTAACACTAAGATTTCGCTTATATTTATCATTGGTTTTTCCTTAGGTGTAACAAGTACTCTAACTTCTGGTTCAATTTCGTTTACAATCTTCTTTACTGCTTCAACAAATGTGCTTAAATGTTTCTGGTCAACCTTTGCTGAGAGTTTCTTTGTTACAAAGTTTAGCGAAACGTCTTCAGCAAAAGGAAGCTTTGAAACATTTTCTTCAATCTTTTGAGCACAATTAGCACATGAAAGATTTTCCAAAATTAATTCTATATTTACTTTTGCCAAGTTTGGCTCATCCTTTCATCTACTGGTTTTCGCTAAGATGTGCAAGACCAAGTTCAATTATACTTTTTACATGGTCATCCGACAGAGAATAATACACAACCTTGCCAGCCTTTCTATTCTTTACTAACCTGAATGCTTTAAGTAGTCTTAACTGATGAGATATTGCCGACTTAGATGTACTTAATACTGCTGCTAAGTCGCATACACACATCTCAGAGATTAAAAGACTACTTAATATCTTTATTCGTGTTGAGTCTGAAAAAACTTTGAAAAATTCAGAAAGATCAAACATAACTTCTTCATCTGGAATACTTTCTTTTACTTTTTGTACAATATCATTATGAATTACAGTACAGCTACACAAATCAACCTTTTTAGAGTCAGTTTGATTATTCAAGTTATTTTCACCCCATATAAAAGATTGAACAATTGAATAATTGTTCATACATCTATTATAAGATAAATTTTTCTGTAAATCAAGTTTGTCTTTATGTCTTTGGGTTTAAAAGCTGTGTTGACTCTTTCAGTGCTTGAGTGATAAACTCAAAAAAGGATAAGGAAAATTTAATACAAGGGGAGACAAGAAAGTTGAACTTAATTATTCTTACCATAGGTTTTCCGCATCCTAAAAGGGATGTTTTTGTTGGGAATGAAATAGATATTTTAACAAAGTTTTTCGATAGGATATATATTGTACCTATCTGGCCAGGGAAGGTGTTACCAAGGAAACTAAAAAACCTAAAAAAATATATTCAAAATCCTAAAGTTGAAGTGGCAGAAATAGAATTTGGTTTGAAAGAGATTTTACTTTTGACCCCCAAACTTTTAAAGATTATATTAAGTGAAGCATTCAAAGCACTATTTTCTTCAAAGCCTTTTTCATACAAGCTTTTAAGTTTATGGATGCTTTTTAGATGGACTTTTATTACAAATATTACACTTGCCAATTTAGAAAGACTTATAAATAAATACAATATTACCACGCAAGACACCATCCTTTATTCATACTGGTTTCACTTTTTAGCGTTATCAGTAGCAATTTGCAAAAAGCCTTTTGCACTAAAGGTTTCAAGGGCGCACGGTTCGGACCTTTATGAAGAGATCTATCCTCAGCCATGCAAAAAGTTTATAATTGAAAATATTGATAGAATTTTTGCCTGTTCAAAGATGGGTGCTGAGTATATAACCAGAAGGTATCAAACAGAGAAAGCAGAAGTGTCGTATTTGGGGACTTTTAATAAACACGATGTTAACATTGATAAAAAAAGAGATGAAATTTTCAAACTTGTCAGCTGCGCAAGGCTTGCTTCTGTTAAGAGGATTGACAAGATTGTTGGTAGCCTTGAAAAGATTTACAGCATTAAAATTTCGTGGATTCATATTGGCGATGGGGAGCTTTTGGAAAAAATAAAATCATATGCTCAAGAAAAACTGGACAATAAAAGAAACATTCAATTCAAATTTTTGGGGTTTATGAAAAATGAAGATATTTTAAGCTTATATGCAAAAGAAAACTTTAATCTATTTGTAAACACAAGCCAGTCAGAAGGCCTTCCGGTGTCTATCATGGAAGCAATGTCGTTTGGAATACCTGTTGTAGCAACAGATGTTGGTGGGACTAAAGAGATTGTAAAAAATGGAATAAACGGCTTTTTGCTTGACAAAAACTTTTCAGACTTTGAGCTTGCAAGCCTTATAGAAAAATTTGCTACCATGAGCGAAGAAGATTATAAAAAGTTTTGCTATGGTGCAAGAAAGACATGGGAAGAGAATTTCAATGCTCAAAAGTGTTATGAAGATTTTGCAAAAAGACTTTTGACTTTGGCAGCATCAAAAAATAAAAAAGGGGAAGCTTGTAGATGAGGAATAGCAACGTTCTAAAAAACATAGACCTTTTCCTGCTTGACTTGGACGGCACAGTGTATCTTGGTGAGAGGGTATTTGAAGGTGCAAGAGAGTTTATTAAACTTTTAAAGGAAAATCAAAAAGAATTTCTTTTTCTGACAAACAATTCATCAAAAAATTCAGAAGAGTACTATTTAAAACTTTTGAACATGGGTTTTGAGATTACAAGACAAAACGTATTTACTTCTGGTCAGGCTATGGGAATTTATATCAACACAATCCACAAAAAAGAAAAACCACCAAGAGTATATGTTGTTGGCACATCATCTTTAAAAAGAGAGCTAAAGTCGATGGGCATCTTTGTTGTTGATAGTCCAAATTACAATATAGACTATCTTATTGTTGGATTTGATACTACCCTTACCTACAAAAAGCTTTTGGATGCATGTGAGCTTATAAGAAGAGGAGTTCCTTTTTTAGCAACAAACCCGGACCTTGTCTGTCCTTTAGATGGCGGAAGATATATACCAGATTGCGGGTCTATCTGCTATCTGCTTGAGATTGCAACAAAGAAAAAACCTGTTTTTGTTGGAAAACCTTCTTCTATAATGGTTGATATAATCTCAAATCTCAAAAAGGTTGATAGAAAAAGGATTGCAATGATAGGAGATAGACTTTACACAGACATAAAAATGGCAAAGGATAGCGGTATGGTTGCTATTTTGGTTTTGTCTGGCGAGACAAAGATGGAAGATGTTGAGGCTTCATCTTTAAAGCCAGATTTGATTTATAGTTCAATAATGGATTTATATTATGACATGAAGCTTAGCTTTGGAGGTTGATTTTTTGTGTGCGGGAGATACTTTTTGAATCTTGATGATAACATTGAAGAGATTAAAAAGATCTTAGATGAGATTTCTCAAAAATATGAAGGAAGTCCACTTTTACAGAAAGTGAAATCAGGTGAGATATTTCCTACAGAGTTTGCTGTATCAATTGTGTCAAAGGATTTTCAAAGAAGAGCTGAGATTTTAAGATGGGGATTGCCTCTTCAAAACAAGAAAGAGGTTATAATCAATGCAAGGGCTGAGACCATCTTGCAAAAGCCTCTGTTTTCCAGCATAATATCAAACAGGTGTCTGATTCCTGCTCAAGGCTTTTTTGAGTGGAAGAAAGATGGCAGCAAAAAACAAAAGTTTTTCATAAAACCCAAAGATTGCAGTGTCTTTTACATGGCAGGGCTTTACAAAAGAATTGAGCTTGAAGGTGGGATGACCGTAGACAGTTTTGTCATTCTCACAACAGAGCCAGCAGAAGAAATAAAGCATATTCACAACCGCATGCCTGTAATACTGAAAAAGGAGCATGAAGATTTGTGGCTTTTTGAAAAAGGAAGTACCAAAGCTCTAAAAAGCTTGTTTTCTGTGTTACTCAAGCCTTGGGAAGATGGTATTGAGGCAGTTGAGGTAAAAAATAATTAAACTTTTTGTTTAAATATAATATAATAAAATTTGAAACAGAAGCTTTTAAGGTGATAGAAAAATGGAATTTGAAATGTATTTAAAAGATTCAGGTATTGATTTTCTAAAAAACCATCCTTTAAAAGACCTGACAACATTCAAGATAGGTGGAGAAGCAAAATATATAGTATTTCCCAAAAATACCAAACAACTTATCGAAGTGTTAACTGTAGCAAAAGATAAAGCGATAAACCATGTTGTTGTTGGAAACTGCTCAAATATTCTTGTCTCTGACAAAGGTTTTGATGGTGCGATAATCACTACAGTAAAAATAGATTTTTTTAAAATAGATGGAAATGTGATTGAAGCAGAGTGTGGAGCTATGCTTTCTCAGATTGCCAAAAAAGCGTGCGAAGCAGGTCTAAAAGGATTGGAGTTTGCAGTAGGAATTCCTGGTACTGTCGGTGGTGCTGTGTATATGAACGCTGGTGCATACGATGGTGAGATAAAAGATGTTTTTGAATGGGCAGAGGTTTTGGATGAGAACTTGAACCCCGTAAAGCTTGGTAGGACAGATATGAGGTTTTCATACAGGCATAGCCGACTGAAAGAAGAAAAACTTGTCCTGCTCAAGACGGTATTTTGCCTGCAGTATGCAAGTAAAGAAGATATCACGCCTTTGCAAAAAGCAAATGAATGTTCAAAAAGGCGGCGAGAAAAACAGCCTCTTTCTTACCCGAGCGCAGGTTCTGTGTTTAAAAGACCGCCAAACAACTTTGCAGGGAAGCTCATCGAGGATGCAGGATTGAAAGGGTATAGAATAGGTGGTGCATGTATATCAGAAAAACATGCAGGGTTTATCGTAAATGTAGAAGATGCTAAGGCTGAGGATGTAAGAAGACTCATTTATCTTGCTCAAAAGACTGTATATGAAAAGTTTGGAATTTTGCTTGAACCTGAAATTCAGTTCATAGGCGAGTTTGAGACACCGCTTTTTGTACCAAAAGATGGTCAAAATAGTAGATAAAAAAGGGTGATTTTATTGGAGATAGTGATAATAACTGGCATGTCTGGCGCTGGTAAGAGCTTGGCAATAAGGGCGTTTGAAGACATGGGATTTTTTTGCATAGACAACTTGCCACCACACTTTTTACCCAAAATTGCTGAACTTGCAAGTGCAACAAAGGAGAAAATTTCAAGGATTGCTGCGGTAGTGGATATTCGTGGTGGAGAATTTTTTGATGACTTCAAAGATGTTCTTAAGGAGCTTAAAAAAGATAACCGCAACTTTAAACTCCTCTTTTTAGATGCCCATGATGATGTTCTTATAAAACGATATAAAGAAACAAGGCGAAAACATCCTTTAACTCATGAAGGTGACGGTAGCATTTTAGAAGCTATTCAGAAAGAGAGAAAGAAGCTTGAGGATGTGAAAAAATATGCTGATTTTGTGATCGATACATCAACCCTTTTACCAAAGGATTTAAAAGAAAAACTTTTTGAGATTTTTGTTCAACAAAAGTCAAAAGAAACAATGCTAATCACAATTATGTCTTTTGGTTTCAAATACGGACTTCCGCTTGATGCCGACCTTGTTTTTGATGTTAGGTTCATTCCAAACCCGTTTTATGTAGATACTCTCAAACACAAAACAGGCAAGGACCCTGATGTAAAAGAATATGTTTTAAGGTGGGAAGTTACAAAAGAATTCTTACAAAAACTATTTGACCTGATTTTATTTTTAATACCAAATTATGCAGAAGAAGGAAAAGGACAACTTGTAATTGCAATTGGCTGTACTGGTGGTAAGCATAGGTCTGTAACAGTGGCTGAAGAACTAAAAAAGACTATTGAAAATCAGGGATATAAAGTGTCAATATTTCATAGAGATATAGAGAAAGATATAAAAGGGTGACAGCAAATGATATTTGATTTTCTGAAACCAGGTATATATATAAAAAGATGGGTTTTATTGATGTTATTTAGTATTATTATAATCTCAGCTTCGTTAGCAAAAAGCATTGATATTTTCAATGTTTCAGTAGAACTTCGATTATCTTTTCGCATAGGGTTATTTGCTTTAGGGATTGGAATTTTTTTAGTTTCGCTGATGGGTTTAGCAAAGGGATTTATACAGCTTTTGAACAAAAGTTTGCCATACAGAATAAGTCAGAAGACCATATTTGATGCTATATATTCAAAAGGGTTTTTAGAAAAAGGGCCAAGAATTGTTGCAATCGGTGGTGGTACAGGACTTTCTACAATGCTCAGGGGGCTAAAAAACCTCACTGCAAACATCACAGCAGTTGTAACTGTCGCAGACGATGGAGGAGGTTCAGGAAAACTCAGAGAAGACCTTGGTATGCTTCCCCCGGGTGATATAAGAAACTGCATCTTAGCTTTGGCAAACACAGAAGAGATTATGCAAAAGCTTTTAAATTACAGGTTCAAGGAGGGAAGCCTTAAAGGTCAAAGTTTTGGCAATCTGTTTTTAGCTGCGATGACAGGAATTGCAGGTAGCTTTGAAAAAGCGGTAAAGCTTATGAGCGAGGTTTTAGCAGTTCGTGGGAAAGTTTTGCCTGTCACTCTTGACAATATTAATCTTTGCGCTGAGCTTGAAGACGGTAGGGTAGTTGTTGGCGAGTCAAAAATTCCTGAAGAGGTTAAAAATTCTAAGACTCCAATAAAAAGAGTTTTTATAACTCCAACTGATGCAAAGCCATATTCTGAAGTTCTGGATGAGATTGAAAAGGCAGATGTAATAATAATTGGACCGGGAAGTCTTTATACAAGCATAATGCCAAATCTTGTATTTAAGGAGGTTGTTGAGAGTATAAAGAAAAGCAGGGCAAAAAAAATTTACGTTGCAAATATCATGACACAACCTGGTGAGACAGACGGATACCTTTTGTGTGACCATATTGAAGCAATAGAGAGACACTGTGCTGGAAGGATTTTTGACATTGTTATTGTTAACAACCAGCCTATTCCTTCAGATGTGCTTGAAAGATACAGGGAAGATGGTGCACAACCTGTTTTTGCTGACAAGAAAACTGAAGAAAAGGGATATAAGGTTATAGAAGAAGGACTTTTAAGTATTTCCAATGGACTTATTCGCCACAACTCAGCAAAACTTGCAAGGCTTCTTAGTAATATAGTTTTTGGCAAGGATGTTATTCATGAGTATAAGTTAGGATATTTGAGATTAAAAAATTTTAGTAAACCATTTAAGAGCTAAAGTGCCCCAAACAAGCTTTCTTTTTGGAGGTAAATAAAAATGTCTTTTTCATCGACTGCAAAAGCAGAGGTGAGCAAAAAATTTTCTCAAAATTCCTGCTGCGTGAAAGCCGCAGCTGCAGCCTTTTTGAAATTTACAGGGCTCATATATGAGATTGATGGAACTTTTTCGTTTAAAACTTCTTTTGAAAATGCTCAGACTGCAAGGGCCTTTTTCCTCCTTATGAAAAATGGGTTTTCAAAACACTGTGAAGTAAGCATTAAGAAAAATAGCAAGTTACAAAAAAACTATATTTACACAATTTTTTTACCACCAAGCAATGATAACTTGAAAATTTTAAAAGAACTTCATTTTGTGAGAAAAGGTACAAAAGAGTACTACCTTAATTTTTCGCTTAAAGAAGAACTTGTAAAAAAGAAATGTTGCAAGAAGGCATTTTTGCAGGCAACATTTTTATCGTGTGGTTCTATTACAAACCCTGAGAAGATGTATCATTTGGAGTTTGATTTGAAAACAAAGGATGATGCCGAGTTTTTGCAGAAGGTTTTAAACAGTTTTGAGTTTGAGGCAAAAATTGTTGAAAGAAAGTCTCATTATGTAGTATACTTAAAAGAAGGTGAACAGATAGTAGATTTTTTAAACATAATTGGAGCACATTCTTCACTTTTAGAACTTGAGAATATCCGGATAGTAAAAGAGCTAAGAAACAATGTCAACCGTCTTGTCAATTGTGAAACAGCTAATTTAGAGAAAACCATAAATGCCTCTATGAGGCATATTGAGAATATTGAATTTATTGAAAGGACAATTGGCATTGAAAGTCTTCCGGAGAATTTACAAGAGATAGCACGCCTCAGGATTAAATATAAAGATGCATCTTTGAAAGAATTAGGGAATATGCTTGAAAAACCAATTGGCAAATCTGGAGTCAATCATAGATTAAGAAAAATAGATAAAATTGCCGAGGAACTTAGAAAAGGAGGAATAGTATATGCAAAGCCTTCACATTAAGATTGAAAATTCCCAGGGAATCACATCTCGTGCTGCAGCGTTGCTTGTTCAGGTTGCAAGTAAGTTTAAATCTCTAATTTTAATAGAAAAAGATGAGAAGAGAGCCAATGCAAAGAGCATAATGGGTTTAATGTCGCTTATGGTGGACTATGGAGATGAAGTAACAATTATCACTGAGGGTGAGGATGAAAAAGAAGCATTGGAAGCTGTTTTAAGGCTTATTCATTCGGATTTTAGCGAACAGGTTGCCGATGAAATTACCCAGCAAGAGACAAAAAAGGAAAGCCAAAAAGAGAATGGTGAAGATGTTCTTGAATAAGTATTTTGAAGAGGCTGCTTAAAATTTAAGCAGCTTTTTTTAAAATTTATTGTTAAGAGAGGATGGTATTTGCATTGTTGAAAGATGAACTTTACAAAAAGGTATTAATTTTTGATGGGGCGATGGGTACTCAGCTTATTCAAAATGGCTTGACAGAAGATGAATGTCCTGATTTGTGGTCGGTAACACGGCAGGATGTAGTTTCGTCTATTCACAGGCAGTACTTTGAAGCTGGGTCTGACTGTGTTGAGACAAACACCTTTGGCGCAAACAGAGAAAAGCTTAAAAAATATGGACTTGAAAATGAGGTTGAGGATATAAACAAATGTGCAGTCAAGCTTGCAAAAGAGGTTGCAAAAGACTATGGCGGGTATGTTGGACTCTCTGTCGGACCAACAGGCAGGCTTTTTGTCCCTTCAGGTGATCTTAGCTTTGATGAGGCAGAAGAGATATTTTATGAACAGATTTTGAGTGGAATTCAAGCGGGAGCAGATTTTGTTTCGATTGAGACTATGTCTGACATAAAAGAAGCAAAGGCTGCATTTTTTGCATATAAAAAGGTAAAAGAAGAGTTTAAAAAAGATATACCGTGTTTGGTATCTCTTACGTTTGAACAAAACAAGAGGCTTTTGATGGGAACTCCTCCAGAGGTTGCAGCATATTATTTCAGTTTAATTGGCTGTGACATTGTTGGTGCTAACTGCTCTGGCGGTGCGATGCAGCTTTTAGAAGTTATAAAGCAGATGCAAGGTTTTTCGTTTATTCCGCTTTCAGTAAAGCCAAACGCAGGGCTGCCTAAGGTGATTGATGGCAAGACTGTGTATGAAAGCTGCATCCCTGAGTTTGTAAATTTGACAGAAGAGTTTGTTGAAAATGGAGTCAGGCTCTATGGTGGCTGCTGTGGCACAAACCCTGAGTATATCAGAGCAATATCGAAGGTTTTAAAAGGAAAAGAGGTTTCATTTGAAAGTGACACACAGAAGAAGTTCATAACATCAATTTATTCATTGCTTGATATTTCTCAAAAATTTAGTGTATATGAATTCAAGCTCACAAATGATTTTTCAAACGAAGCTGTCTTTGAACTTGCAGGGCTTGAAGAAGATGCAATATTTGTTGATATTGATGAGAATGTAGAGCCTGAGATTTTAAAGGAATTTTTAATAGAATCTCAAGACTTTTCAAAAAAACCTTATATTTTTAATACAGAAACAGAATCTCATATAAATATTATCGAAAGGTATTACTTTGGTGTATACGGAATTGTGTCAAACATACACGGCGAAAGTGCGGTAAAGGTACAGATTTAAGAATATTATGAGGAGGTTGCAAGTTGAAGAAAAACTTTGAAGAATTTTTAAAAAGTCAGTCAAACATAATTTTTGACGGTGCAATGGGCACAGAGCTTTTGAACAGAGGATTTTCGCTGGACTTTCCACTTGAGTGGGCAAATGTAGTGAATCCTGAGCTTGTAAAGCAAATTCACACAGATTATATCTTAGCTGGTGCAAGTTGTATTGAAACTAATACCTTTGGTGCAAATGAGTGTAAGCTCAAGGTTTTTGGATTTGAAAACGAGGTTGAAAGGATAAACAGATATGCTGTCAGGATTGCAAAAGAGGCAGGAGACGATAAAGCTTATGTCATAGGTAGTGTTGGACCGCTTGGGAAACCGGTTGGCAGTGGTTTTGAGATAGATGCTAGACGAGCAAAAGAGGTGTACAAAAGACAGCTTTATTTTCTCTTGGACGAAGGGGTTGATGCAATAATCTTTGAGACAGCTGCATCAACACATGAGGTTCAAATCGCAATTGAAGCTTTGAAGGAGCTAAATGATAAAATTCCATATATAATTCAATTTTCCTTTACCAAAGAGCTGAGCACAATATATGGGGAAGATATCTACACGGTTATAGAATTTTTGAAATCTACAGATGCAGATGTTGTGGGACTTAACTGCGGTAATGGTCCTCAAAAGACTTTAGAGGCTTTGAAGATATTCTCCCAACATTTAAAAGGTCCATTTTCTGTTCAGCCGAATGCAGGGTATCCCCAGCTTGTGCAAGGAAGGCTCATTTTTTCAACTTCGGCAAATTATTTTGCATCATTTGTTCCTGAATATATAAAGCTTGGGGCAAAGATTGTTGGAGGATGCTGTGGAACAACTCCTGAGCATATAAAGGCTATAAAGGAAAAAGTAGGAGAGTTTTTACCCAGCATAGAAGTTGAACCGGTTGAGAGAAAAGAAGAACAGAATGCAGTTTTAAAAGATACTCCATCTGAATTTTCTCAAAAACTTGGCAAAAAATTTATCTTTACAGTTGAGATAAGTCCACCCAAAGGAATTGAGCTTGAAAAGACAAAAGAAGGTGTGAAGTTTTTAAAAGAGGCTGGGGCAGACACGGTAAATATTGCAGATTCTCCAATGGCAAGGGTTAGAATTTCTCCAATTGCTCTTGCTCATATACTCAAAGAAGAGCTGAATATGGAGTCAATACTGCACTTTACGTGCAGAGACAGAAACCTTATTTCTCTTCAATCAGAACTTCTGGGTGCAGCAGCACTTGGAGTAAAGAATGTTTTGGCGCTCACAGGTGACCCACCATCAATTGGCGACCATCCACAAGCAAAACCTGTTTTTGATGTTAATTCTGAAGGGCTTGTTCTAATTTTAAGCAGGCTAAATAGTGGCACAGATTATATGGGCAATCCGATTGGCAAGGCAACAAACTTTACAATAGGCGTTGCTCTGAATCTTAACGCAGATGACTTAGAAAAAGAAATAGAAAAGCTTAAGCACAAGATTGAAAATGGAGCTCACTTTATAGAAACACAGCCAATTTATGAACCAGAAAGTTTAGAAAGATTTTTTGAAAAAGTTAATTTCAAACTTCCACCAATTTTGGCTGGCATTTTGCCACTAAGGTCACCACGCCATGCTGAGTTTCTGCACAATGAGGTGCCAGGAATTACAATACCAGATAAAATCCGTCAGAGAATGCACAATTCCAAGGAACCTGCAAAAGAAGGTATAGAGATTGCTTGCGAAATAGTTGAGAAAATAAAACATATGGTAAATGGTATCTACATCATGCCACCGTTTGAAAAATACGAGATGGCGGCTGAAATAATTAGGAATTTTAAGTAACTAAAATAATTATAAAAAATGCAAAGAGGCTGCGAAAGCAGCCTTTTTATTTTTCTTTGACTTTCAATAGAAAAATATAGTATAATTTTCTCAATATAACATACTATCATTTAATCTTTCCTTGAGAGGAGAACCTCAAAAATGAAAAGAGCGTATCTTTTGAAAAAACTTAATTTAAGCCTTCTTGATGATGCAAAGCCTAATGAGCTTATAATTCTTCCACGTCGGTTTATTATAAGCAAACTCAAAGAAAGGCTTGTTAAGAAAAACGGAGTTCTTTTTGATACCGATATATTTACATTTGATGATTTAATAACCCCTGCCAAAAATGAGGTGCTAAAGACACGGAAGGTAATTACAAGAGATCAAGAAGTTTTAATTATATTTCAACTTCTCAAAAGTATTTTCAAAGGTAAGACAAGCTTTGAAAATGTTTTGACATATGAGTTTACAAGCCAGGTCATATACCTTTTGAATTTGATGTTTTTAGAGTCAAAAAACTATTCTCAGAAAATTTTTAGAGTGTCTGAAAATTATAGTTTTTTAAAAGAGCTTTTTGAAAAGTACAAGGAATACCTTGACCAAAACAACCTTGTGAACTTTTCCTACCTTCAGGATTTGGCTATAAAACTTTTTGAAGAAGACAAACTTGAGTTTAAAGAATATAGTGCTGCCAAGATAGCATTTTTCCCAGATTTTAGATGCGACCAAAAAAGGATACTAAGGCTTATTGCAGAGGAAATAACTGATATAGAAGTTTTTGCACCGTTTTTTGATGATATTGAGATTTGCAAAGAGACTACCAAGTTTTTAGAATTACTTGGATTTGATATAGTATTTGATATGGCAGAGGAAAATTCAAGATGGCTTTTAAACTCAGAATATTCTGAGGTTAAAATATTTTCTTATCCAAATATAATTCTTGAAATAAACGCTCTTGTAAAAGAAATCAAAAAAGATATAGCTGAAAAGAAAATTGATTTTGATAAGGTAGCAATTGTTGTGCCAAGTGTGGAAAGGTATAAAGATGCTCTGTTGCAGACATTTTCTGAGGAGATGCTACCTGTAAACTTGAGCTGTCAGAAAAGTCTTATAGAATTTGGATTTATAAAATTTGCTTTAGAGCTTTTAGAGTTTTTAGGTGGAGAATTTGATAAAAAGAATTTTGAACGGATAATATCGCATAGATTTTTGAACACAGAAAAGGCAGACTTTGAGATTTTGTTTTCTAAGATAAAAAATGTTAGCATTTTAGAGCTTGAGCAAATAGAAATAGTTCTTGAAGAATTAGAGTTTTTTGCTAATCTGTATGCCTTCGACGATGTGATTGAAAACCTCACTAAAATTTGGAGGGTTTTTAATAGACTCAAGAGAATAAAAAATGAATATGATAAGTTACCAAAATCATTTAATAGCTGGCTTGAAAATACAAGAAAGGTTTTTGAAAAATTAGGTGTAACAAAGCATGCAGAATTAGTAAATGACATTGAATTTGTGAAAGCATTTTATTATTTAAATGAGATTTTCAAAAAAAGCGAAGAAGATTTTAAAGAGTTTGACTCTGAATTTACTTTTGAAGAATTTTTAGATATTTTTAAGACTATTCTTTCACAAAAGATGGTTGATACATCGATTAATATCTTAAATGGGATTGACGTTATAAGTCTTCAGGATGCTTTAGGTGGCTGTTTTCAAAAGGTCTATCTAATTGGGCTTTCGGACGATATTTTACCGCGTTCAAGGTCTGAGGGATTTTTGATGAACATGAGATTAAAAGAAGAGCTCATGCTTGATGAGATAAAAGATTTTGACTACATATTCCAAAAAGACCTTATATATTTTAGAAGTATTATAAACTCTTATAATATATATATGTCATATCCACGTTATTATCAAACACAAGTTGACAAAAGCCCATTTTTGGAGTTAGAAGACATTAAAGAAGTTTCAATTTATAGGGGCTATATACCAAGTGATAATCAACTGACATATAGAGAATATAAATTTTTAAAAAATTCAAATGAGAAAAGTTTCGAAAAAACTTGCACGTGCAATAATATTCCGCTAATTAATATAATAAAAGACAGAGAGCTAATTGAATATCAGAGCTGTCCTTTAAAATTTGCCTTCAAAAAGTTTGATGTTGATGAGAAGGAGAGAGAAGAAAAACATTTTATTTCGAACCTGCAGCTTTTGTTTTCATGTATTCAAAAGATACTTTCTTTAAAAGCTCCTAATGAAACACTTGATTTTTTGCTTTCAAATATTCGGTATACGCACAACGAATCAGTTAAAAAATTTGCAGCATTAGATATTTTGCAAATGTCTCTTGAAATTGTTGAGAGAATGAACGAATACGGGGTTAAAGAGTTTACTCCCCAAAATATGAAAGACAGGGTATTTGTAGTGAGAAAGATATTTGAAGGGGTTGAACTTCAACTCTTTCCCAATTTTGTTGTGAAAATTGATGACCAAGAAATATGCGGTTTTGTAAAAACAAAGGTTTCATCCGAAAAAGAAATTGACAAGATTTGGATTGCAAGTTACATCTTTGAACTGGACAGAGTTGCTGCTATATATCTCTTTGAAAAACCGCGATTTGTGATTTATGAAAAGACGAATAAGTCTTTGGATAAGCTAACTCAAGAGATTTTAAGTGGACTAAAAGAAGGGATTTATAAACTAGGTGAAATTGAAACTTATAAAAAGACACAGTCTGTTAAAAACTGTTTTTCTTGCGAATATAGCCATGTTTGTCTATTGTTTTAAAACAAAAAATATCAAGGGATGGTTGAAAAAATGGGCAATACAATTATTTATAGTGCATCTGCTGGCTGTGGCAAGACAGAAAGTATAGCAAACCTTTATATAGACCTTATAAATTCTCAAAAAGCTTTGCCAAGTGAAATTGTCTGCATAACGTATACAGAAAAGGCAGCAAGAGAGCTTAAGAACAGAATCATCTCAAAAGCCAAGCAGAAAGGGCTTGATTTGCTCACAATTTCAAAGATTCAAAACTCCCATATTAAGACCATACATTCATTTTGTATGTATCTTTTAAGATTTTACTGGGCATGGGCAAGGGTTGATGCAAACTTTAAAATTGTTCCTGAGCAGAATAGAATTATGCTAAAACTCATAGACAATTATCTTTCAGTTTTTCCTGCAACATTGGGGAGATTGCCTCAGGAAAAGTTTTTTATAGAAGAATATCTTCACTATATTGAAAATATAGCACAGGAATTCAACAATTCATCAAAATATATCAACAAAGCTTATCACCTTGAAAGCGAAACTTTTTATATTTTTGATCATCTATCAAACAGTTTAAATAACATGTTTTTAAAAGAACTTACATACGATTTGGTCTTGCAAAGAACCTTTGAACTTTTGAACATTCCAGAAGTAAATAAAGATGTAAAAACAAGATTTAAGTACTTAATTGTTGACGAGTTTCAAGACTCAAACTTTTTACAAAAATCAATCTTCGAGAATATAGCTGAAAACATTTATTATGTTGGAGATAAAAAACAGTCCATTTACCGTTTTCAGGGTGCAGAGCCAGAGGTTTTTGATGAGGCAATGGAAAGCTGCAGCCAGGTTTTAGAGCTCTGTGAAAACTTTAGAACAAACTCTGAGCTTGGCAAAAAGATAGATAGGATAAGCAGCATGCTTTTTCCAAACTACAAACCACTTTCTTATAAGCATCAAGCTGACGGATTTTTAAAGGTTGTGGAGATTGTAAATCCAACAAGAGAAGAGATTATTCAAAATGAAGCTATTTATGTTGCAAAAAAGATAAAAGAGATGGTTGAAAGTGGTTTTGAGATAAGTGTGGGTGGCAAGCCAAAAAGAAAGGTGAAATACTCTGACTTTGCAGTGCTGTCGCGAAAAATTCAAAACATTGCTCATATTTACAAAAGGGTGTTTGAGGATTATGATGTTCCAATTGATATTAACTTCAAAAGAGGGCTTTTGGAACAAAAAGAGATAGTGCCGCTTTTGGGCCTTCTTGAGATTTTACAATATCCGAACAAAAAATCAGGGTACTTGAGACTTCTTGCAAATGACATATTTAAAGTGGACAGATTCACGCTTCTCTTTTGCGAGATGAGTAAAATAGAATGTTATGTTCCAGAAGATGTTTTAAAATTTATTGCAAAACAGCGTGATAACCTGTTTGTCAAAAAGATTTCAGAGATTTTGTATGAGTTTGAAGACATGTTCGAATATAGCTACAAGGTCTACAAGTTTTTTGGCAAGGGTGCATACGAAAATGTCAGACTTTTTTATGACTTGGCAGAAGAGAGCAAAAGCTTTTCGATAGAAGACCTTTGCAGTTTTGTAAATTATCAAGGCGAAAGGTTTTCGAGCTTTTCTTCTCTTGATGATAGCGCAGTATTGCTTAGCATACATTCAGCAAAAGGACTCAGCTTTCCAATAGTGTTTTTGGTCGGACTTTGCGAAAGTACAGGGTACTTTCCGGGCAGAAGTCCAAAGCTGAGAGGTTCTTATGACACAGACACAAGAGAATATATAATTGCTCCTTTTTGGATGGAAAAAGAATACACAAAAATAAAGAATATATCAAAACAGCAGGAAAAAGAAGAACTTAAAAGGCTTTTTTATGTTGCCATAACAAGACCGATGGCAGGGATTTTTATGATAAACTCAACTGTAAGAGAAGCTATAAAGAAAAGAGGAGGAGCAAAGTCGTTTGGTGAAGAGGTAGGTTTGAATTACATTCTCGCAAAGGCAGAAGAGATTGGAATTGAAAAGGAAGTCGTGGAGATAAAAAACACTGAAGAAGATCCATCTAATGATTTTGCTTGTAAACAGAAAAATACAATTAGCAGTGCATTACCTCTAATGATTTTGCCTGACGAGTTTGAAAATAGGTTTAAGTTTTTGTCACCCTCACACATAATGGATTTTAAAAGATGCCCTGCCATGTTTTCGTTAAAGTACATCATGGGTCTTCCAGTTTTTGATGAGCTGAGCTCAAAAGAGGAGATACAACAGAACGCAAAAGTACTTGGTACCACAGTGCATAGAGTTTTAGAGCTCACAAGCTTGAAAAATATTCAAAGCTTAGATAGCAACATTGCCTTAGCCATGCTTGAAAATAACTTTGAGGATGAAAAGGTTGTGAAAGAACTTATTTTGAACTTTTTTGAAAGCCAGTTTGTAAAAGAAATCAAAGATAAAGTAATAAAAGAAGAAAGCGAGTACCCGTTTTATTTTAAACTTGACAATCAAATGATATATGGCATAATTGACAAGGTGTACCATTTAAAAGATGAGGTTTTACTTGTTGATTTTAAAACAAACCTTCATTTTGATGATACAAAATTCAATATTTACATTCCCCAGCTTTTCATTTACACAAAAGCCATGAAAGAGAGATTTCCTTCCAAAAAGATTTTTTCTTCCATCTTCTGGTTAAGAGAAGGGAAAAAGTTTGACTATGAGCAAAAAGATGAACACCTTGAAGATGTAATTGATGTGATAAAGAAAATAAGAAATATCAGAACCAGAAAGGATGTACTTGAGCTTATTGAGGATTCTTTAGATGGAAATTGCAATGGCTGTGAATATGAATTTTACTGTAAGGATGAGCAAAATATTAAATTGATAAGGAAAAAGCTTGAATAGATTTTCTTTTTCCTTGTTTTTAAAAAATTAGAGGTTTGCAAAGAAAGACAAAAAGAGGTTAAAATAAATTATACGTAGTTTTGTTCAAAAAATATATTAAGCAATTATTTAAAAGGAGATAAAGCATATGCTTGTTGATTTTATGAAAATATCAACTGTTGACTATCCAAAAAAGATTGCAGCTACTTGTTTTTTTGGTGGCTGCAATTTTTCGTGCCCGTTTTGTTACAACTCACAGCTTGTAAACTTCAAAGGAAATTTTATGGATGATAGCATATTTTTTGAGTATTTGGACAAAAGAAAAGGTATAGTTGACGCTGTGTGCGTCACAGGTGGAGAGCCAACTTTGAATGAAGGGTATCTGACAGAGTTTATAAAAAAAATAAAGCAAAGAAATCTTCTTGTCAAGCTTGACACAAATGGCTCAAGACCAGAAGTTTTAAAAAAGCTTTTAGATGCAGGTCTTCTTGACTATGTTGCAATGGACGTAAAAGCTCCGCTTGAAAAATATCCTCAAATAACAGGTTTTTCCGATATTGACAAAATTAGAAGCTCAATAGAGATATTGAAAAATTCAAATATAGATTATGAATTCAGAACAACAGTTAACAAAAACATTCATACAGTTGAAGACATATTAAATATTGCAAGGTTATTAAAGGATACCAAACTTTATATAATAAAACCTTATAAATACACACCTGAAGTTCTGGATGAGAAAATAAGTGGCACCCAAGATTTGGAGATGGAGTACTTGCAAGAGATTTACAATCGCGCAAAACAGGAAGGTATTAACAATATCAAAATTGGTGGTGCAATCTGATTTTGTATTAAAAGAGGTTTTACGCATACGAGGTGATTATTATGACAAAAATCAAAGCACAGATTGAGCAGATGGTTTTAGCATTCAAAGAGATAAATCCAAACGCTAAAAAGATTTTGTTTTTTGAACCCATTTTTACTGTTCCATATGCTATGTTTATCATCTACTCCTCACTTTACATGACAAGAGTTGGAGTAAAGGATTACCAGATAGGACTGCTGTCAACAGTGTTGAACTTGGTGATGCTTATCACATCACCATTTGCAGGAATGCTTGTGAACAGGTTTGGACGCAAAAATGTTCTTCTCATTGGCGATTTTCTATCGTGGTGTGTGTATGCATATATATTTTTCTTTTCAAAAGACTTTACATGGTTTTTAATAGCAACTATCTTTAACGGACTTATGAGAATTCCAGAGCTTGCATGGCGACTTCTTCTAATGGAAGATGCAACCGAAAACGAAAGAGTTGCAATTTATTCTGTAACTGTATTCGTGTGGAATATGGGGAATCTTTTTGCGCCCATGATGGGCATTCTTGTTGCAAGGTTTGGCTTAATACCTGCAACTAAATGGACAGTCCTTGCATTTGGGATTTTAGTAAATATACTAATTGTTGTGAGACATCTTGTTACATCTGAGAGTTCTGTGGGACAAAAACTTGCACAGGAGAATTCTGAAAAAAATAATAATGGTTTTTCTGAATGGTTGGACAGTCTAAAATACATGTTCAGAAATAGACAGCTTCTTTTGATTGTACTTGTTGCAATATTTGGCAATGTTGCCCTGATATTCAGAGACACGTATAAAAACATATACTTAAGCGAAGCTTTGCATTATCCAGATAGCATAATTTCGGTGTTTCCCACACTGTGGAGTGTGGTTGCCCTTATATTTGTAATGTTTTTAATTCCAAATTTAAAAGAACAAAAACATGATACTGTTCTTTTTTGGGGAATGCTTTCAATTACAATTTCGAATGCATTGATTTTAGTTGTACCCACAGGAACATTTGGCTTTATTTTGATGATAATTGTAACAGTGCTTGGCAGCATAGGGGCTGCAGTATATTATTCATTTGTTGATGCTATCTTAGCAAATTCTGTTGATGATGATAAAAGAGCGCATGTGTTGTCAATCACAATGTTTTTAATCTCTCTTTTTTCAATGCCAGTTGGTGCAATAGCTGGCCAGTGTTATACATTTTCAAAAAGTTTACCTTTTGTTCTTGCTACAATCTTTACTATTTTGTGTACAGTTTTGATTTTCTTCAAGGTAAGAATAGCAAGAGCCCAAGAAAGACAGTAACTCACCGTTATTGCTTGGATATAATTCAAAGTAATTACAAAGGTTGCAAGGATTTTGTCAAAGGTATAAAATAAAAAACAGAAGTAAAACTATCTGGGGGTGTAAAATGCCAACAGTTAAAGATGTTGCAAAAAGAGCTGGTGTTTCTGTTGCAACAGTTTCAAGGGTGCTGAATAATTCAGAAAAAGTCTCTGAACAAACGCGACAGAAGGTTTTAAAGGCGATAGAAGAACTGGGATTTAAGCCTAACCTTCTTGCAAGAAACTTCAGGAAGGACAAATCAAATCTGATATTAGTTATACTTCCTACAATTGCCAATGCATACTTTGCACGTGTTGTAAAAGGAATTGAGGATACCGCACGAAAGAATGGATATGGAATACTTCTTTGCACAACGCAAAACAGCCCTGAGATTGCAGCAGAATATTTAAAACTTATAGGAAAAAAACAGGTTGATGGAGCTATAATTGCATCTGCAAAGATTGAGATTGATTTTTGCAAAGGGCTTGATACAAGAAGGATTATCCAGGCATGTGAGTTTTATTCTTTTTTGGACACATCATGTGTAAAAATAGACCACAAAAAAGCTTTTTACGATGTTGTGGATTACCTTATTAAAAAAGGTAAAAAGAATATCCTATGTGCAATTGGGAACGAGGACATTCCTTCTGAGTTTGAAAGGAAAGAAGGATACAGAAAAGCTATTGAAGAAAATGGACTTCAGTTTAAAGAAGAGAATGTCATAAGATGCAGCTATGGCTGGACAGAGCTGTATGAAAAATTAAAAAACTTTTGCTGTCTTAAAAAATACGATGCTATTGCCTGTTCTTCAGATTTGATGGCAGTTGGAGCAATAAAAGCTGCCAAAGCTCTAGGGCTCAAAATCCCTGATGAGTTTTCTGTGACAGGTTTTGACAATATCATGATTTCAAGGCTTTATGAACCTTCAATTACGACAATTGCACAACCTATGTATTCAATAGGTGAGAAGGCAGCCCAGATTTTAATTGATACACTTGAAAGTCCAGGTGTTTTTGAAAAACAAAAAATAATTCTTCCTCATGAACTCAAGACAAGAGAATCTGCCTGATGTTTATTTTTTATTTTTAAACCATTGTAATTGATTACACTATGAGTTATAATATCTTATGTAATCAATTACACAATTAAGGAGGCAGAAAAAATTGAAAAAGCTAAAGCTTGCAATAATCGGATGTGGTTCGATTACAAAGCACAGGCATGCGCCGGAGGCAAAGCAAAATCCCAATGTTGAGCTTGTTGCTGTATGTGACAAGAATTTAGACCATGCAAAAGCCATTGCAGAGACATTTAAAGTTGGAAATGTCTATGATGATTATAAAAAGATGCTAAAAGAAATAAAACCTGATGCAGTAGTGGTTGCAACGCCAAATTGTCTTCATGCTGATGCTACTATAAAAGCTTTAAAAGAGGGTGCTCATGTTCTTTGTGAAAAGCCAATGGCAACAACAGAAGATGAGTGCAGGATGATGGTAGAGACTGCAAAAGAGATGGGCAAGTTTTTGATGATTGCTCACAACCAGAGGTTCAATGAAGCCCACAAAAAGGCAAAAGAGGTAATACAAAGCGGTGAGCTTGGGAAAGTGCTGAGTTTTAAAACAACCTTTGGTCATGGCGGACCTGAGAGCTGGAGCTCAGACAGGCCCGATACATGGTTTTTCCACAAAGAAGCAGCAATATTTGGTGCAATGGGTGACCTTGGCGTTCACAAGATTGACCTTATGAGATTTTTACTTGGTGAGGAGTTTGTTGAGGCAGCTGCGTTTGTTACGACTCTTGCAAAAAGATATCCGAATGGTAATTTAATAGATGTTGATGACAATGCTGTTTGTATTTTAAAAACTCAAAGCGGAGCGGTTGGAACTGTAACTGCTTCATGGACATATCCAGGAAGTGAAGATAATTCAACTGTAATCTACTGTGAGAAGGGTTCAATTATACTTTATGCAGACCCAAAATTTTCGATGATAATAAGATATGCAAACGGTCAAAAAGCATATTTTGAGCTTGACACAATGCAGACAAACGAAAGACAAACAAAATCAGGTGTGATAGACGAGTTTGTAGATTGTATCTTGACAAACACACCACCCAAAATTTCTGGAGAAGAAGGTTTGAAGACCATGAAAGTTGTGTTTGCATGTTTTGAGTCAGCAAAGACTGGCAAGATTGTGAAGATTGATTATTAAGCATTGGTCCAAATTCTGAAGATGGAAAGGGGAGCTAACGATAGCATGAAACTTGGGTTTTTAACAGCCTGCCTGCCAAAACAAAGCCTTGAAAATCTTGTTGTGTGGGCAAAAAGCATTGGTTTTGAGATGTTGGAAGTTGCGTGCTGGCCTGTAAAAAAT
This sequence comes from Caldicellulosiruptor diazotrophicus, assembly GCF_017347585.1. Taxonomy (NCBI): domain Bacteria; kingdom Bacillati; phylum Bacillota; order Caldicellulosiruptorales; family Caldicellulosiruptoraceae; genus Caldicellulosiruptor; species Anaerocellum diazotrophicum. Next base: position 2,183,120 of record NZ_AP024480.1, on the reverse strand, counting down.
ACAAGAGACTATTCTGGTACAACCTTGGATGTTGCAAATCTTACACAAGATCAAGCAGAAAGAATAAAAAAACTTTTTGAGCAGAACAATATGCAAATTTCTTCTCTTGCATACTATGACAACAACCTGCACCCTGACCTTGTGATAAGAAAATCTTACCATGACCATTTAAAAAAGGTGATTGATGCAGCAAATCTTCTTGGCGTCAAGTATGTTGGGACATTTGTTGGGAGAAACTATAAAAAAACAATCAAGGAAAACTTTGATGAGTTTGAGATTGTGTTTAAAGAGATTTTGGAGTATGCAAAGGAAAAAGGAGTTTCTATTATAATTGAAAACTGCCCTATGCCAGGCTGGAACCCAAATGGTGGATGGATGGGGACAATATCATACTCACCTGAGCTTTGGGAAGAGATGTTCTCAAGGCTACCTTACGACAACTTTGGTTTGAATCTTGACCCATCGCACCTTCTTTGGCTTGGAATTGACCCTGTTTCGGTCATAAAAGAGTTCAAAGACAAAATATTCCATGTCCATGCAAAGGATACTCAGATTTTGAAAGACAAGCTCAATAAATATTCCATTTTTGGTAGCCAGATTCAAAGGAAAAATGAGTGGGATATGGGATATTGGGTGTATAGAATGCCAGGTCGTGGCGAGATTAATTGGAAAGCATTTTTGAAAGAGCTAAAACAAAACGGCTATAACTTTGTTGTAAGCATAGAACATGAAGACCCAGAATATGAGGGGACTGAAGAAAAAGTAAAAGAGGGACTAAGGCTTGGGTTTGAATATTTAAAAAATATCTTGAATGAGATATAAAAAAACATTTTGTTTAAGCGGTCGGAAGAAAAATTTTGCCGACCGTTTTATTTTGTAACAACTTTTTAACATTTGAGTAGTAGAAGCAGGCACAAAAAAAGGGTAAAATATTATATATGAAAACCTGCAAAAAATCAAAGTAAGGAGCAGGGAAAAATGGTAGGGTATTTGTTACCACATCCACCCGTCTTGATTCCCGAGATTGGGAGAGGCGAGGAGAAAAAGTGCCAGGCAACTTTGGATGCTTTGGGAAAAATAGCAGATGAGATAGCTGAATATAAGCCTGAGGTCATAGTCATAATATCACCCCATGCACCTGTGTTTTCGGATGCTTTTTTCTTGAACGACAAGCCAGAAATTGGTGGAAGCCTTGCAAGATGGGGTGTATATGGGATTGAATTTAGGTTCAAAAATAACCTTGAGATAGTTCAAGACATAGCAAAGATGTGCAGCAAAGAAGGTTTGACGGTTGGATTTGTGTCAGACAAAATTCAAAAAAGATATGGCGTTTCGCGAGATCTTGACCATGGTGCAATGGTTCCACTTTATTTTGTCACAAAAAAGTATAAAGAGTTTGAGCTTATACACACTTCTTACTGTATGCTTGATGATATTAAGCTTTATAAATATGGAATGATACTCAGAAGGGCAATTGAAAAGCATGGTAAAAAAGGTTTAATTATAGCTTCAGGTGACCTTTCGCACAAACTCTCTTACGATGGACCTTACGGGTTTGCAAAGGAAGGACCCGAGTTTGATAGACTCTTGGTTGAGCTTTTACAAAGTAGCAACACACGTGCACTTTATGACATAGACCCTGAGCTTTCAGAGAAGGCGGCAGAATGCGGTTTTAGGTCCATAAAGGTTTTGCTTGGATCATTTGAGGGCTATAGTATAGAATCAAAGGTTTATTCATATGAAGGACCTTTTGGCGTTGGATACTGTGTTGCTGCTTTTTACCAGAAAGGGGAAGAAAGTTCTTCTTTGTTTGAGGAGATAGTTCAAAAAAGGGAAGAGAGACTAAAAAAGATAAGAGAAAATGAAGATGAGTATATAAGACTTGCAAGAGAAAGCTTAGAATACTATGTAAGACACCGCAGGTACTTAGACCATATACCAGATTATGTCACAGAACGGATGCTAAGAGAAAGAGCAGGAGTTTTTGTATCCATCAAAAAGGATGGAAATTTAAGAGGCTGTATAGGTACAATTTTCCCCACACAGGAGAACATCGCAAAAGAGATAATTAGAAACGCTGTTGCAGCAGGGTTTCACGACCCGAGGTTTGAAGAGGTAACAGAAGATGAGCTTGACAGTCTTGTGTATGATGTTGATATTCTAAGCCCACCTGAGAAGGTAAACTCGAAAGACCAACTTGATCCTAAAAAATATGGAGTTATTGTGAGAAAAGGAACAAGGCAAGGTCTTTTGCTTCCTGATTTAGAAGGTGTTGACACAGTTGAAGATCAGCTTAAGATAGCCTGCAGAAAAGCAGGAATTGACTATGAAAGTGAAGATTTTGAGATAGAAAGGTTTACAGTTGAAAGACACAAGTAGTAAGGGAAGAGGGTAGAATGGTTGAGGCAAGATATTATGAAAAGCTTGAAGAAAAAAAAGTCAGATGCAAGCTCTGTCCGCATGGATGCATTCTACCACAGGGCAGCACTGGTTTTTGCAGAGCAAGGAAAAATGTTGATGGAGTTCTTTATTCGCTAAACTATGGCTATATCTCTTCAATTGCATTTGACCCTATTGAAAAAAAACCTCTATATCATTTTTATCCGGGGTCAAGCATACTCTCTATAGGAACGTTTGGATGTTCGTTTAAATGTCTTCACTGCCAGAACTTTGAGATTTCCCAGCTAACTCCAAACGTGTTCGAGGTTGAGACTGAGAAGCTCATTGCTCTTGCTAAAAAAGACCCAAAGTGTATTGGCATTGCTTTTACTTACAATGAACCTACCATCTGGTTTGAATATGTAATGGATGTCGCAAAAGTTTTTAAACAAGAAGGGTTAAAGACTGTGCTTGTTACAAACGGATATTTAAACGAAGAGCCGCTTTATGAGTTACTTAAAGTAATAGATGCAGCAAATATTGATGTAAAAGCTTATAATGATGAATTTTATAAAAAGATTTGTAATGGTGATTTAGGAACTGTGAAAAAATTTGTTGAGATTTGTGCTAAAAAGATTCATATAGAAATAACAACACTCATTATTCCAACGTTAAATGATAGGGATGAAGAAATAGAAAATCTTGCAAAGTGGATTGCTTCAATTGATGATAGAATTCCGCTGCATCTTACTAGATATTTTCCAAGATACAAGATGACTATTCCTCCAACACCAAAGGAGACATTAATGAGACTGAGAGAAGTTGCTAAAAAGTATCTTGTGAATGTGTATCTTGGCAATATATAGAAAATATTGGGGGAGAAAGGTTTGTGGAAAGATTTTTCTTTTTATCTTCAGGAATTTTTGAGGAACGTAACACTGATAAGGGTGTCGCCATTTGATATAATTGACATTGCAATTGTATCATTTGTGATATACAAAATAATTGTATGGATAAAAGACACAAGAGCGTATCAGCTGATAAAAGGAATAGCAGTTTTAATTGTAATTACCCAAGTTAGCAAATGGTTGAATCTGAATGTTATAAATTGGCTTTTGACAAATACACTATCTTACGGTGTTCTGGCACTTTTGATAGTTTTCCAGCCAGAACTGAGACGAGCTTTAGAGGAGATTGGGAGAAGCAAAATCTGGGGCAAGTTTTTGTGGCTTGCCCCAGATGAAGAAATGGCAATAAAATGGCAAAACAGTGTTGAAGAGATTATAAAGGCTGTGATGTATCTTTCCAAAAACAAGATTGGTGCATTGATTGTTGTCGAAGGTCAGACCAAAATAGGGGATATTATCAACACAGGGATTATAATTGATTCAGAGATTTCATCCCAGCTTTTGATAAATATATTTATTCCAAACACCCCACTTCATGATGGTGCAGTGATTATAAGAGATGGGAAGATAAAAGCAGCTGCGTGTTTTTTGCCTCTATCCGAGAATAGATACATAAGCAAAGAACTTGGGACACGACACAGAGCAGCACTTGGGATATCTGAAAATTCTGATGCGACAGCAATTGTTGTGTCAGAAGAGACAGGTACTATTTCTGTTGCATACAATGGTGGTCTTACAAGAAACTTAGGACCTGAGGCTTTAAGAAAGATACTTCTCAGGCCTTTGAAGCAAGAAAAAGAGAAAAATGGATTAAGTATTTTCAAGTGGAGGCGCTAAAGTTGAAAAAGATTTCTGTAAAAAAACCGAAAGACGACAATTTCTGGCTCAGAATAGTTTCAATTTTGATTGCAATTGTTCTATGGTTTTATGTGAACAGCATCATAAATCCAATCAAGAAAAGAGAAGTAATTATTCCTATTAAATATAACATGACAACTTTATCAAAAGGTCTTGTATTAAGAGAAACTGATGCAAAAGAAGTAAGAATAGTCGTAAGTGGGACACAAGATGAACTTAGCAAAGTTGACGAAAAGAATATCCAAGCGGTAGTTGATTTTTCTGATATAAGACAAACAGGTGAGATAAAATTGCCTGTAACTATCCAAAATCCTTATCACAGGATTAACATAGAAAATGTATATCCTAAAAATGTCACAGTATCAATTGATAATCTCGTAACAATCCAGAGAGATGTTTCTGTTGAGATAAGTGGTAATCCTAAAAAAGGATATATAATTAATGGTTACCAGGAAGAGCCTAATGTGATAAGCATAAGAGGTGCTGAAAGCGATGTAAAAGAAATTTCCAAGTGTATAGCACAACTGAACTTGAGTTTAAACGACAGACCTTTTAAGGCTTCTGTCCCTGTAAAGGTAATAGATTCAAGGGGAAAGGACATAACATCGCTTTTTGACCTTTCACAAAAGAGTGTGGATGTTTACGTAGAGATACTTAAAACGAAGCAAGTGCCTTTGAGTGTCAAGTTTAAAGGTAGTCTTCCACCCAGTAAGGTTATCTCAAAGGTGATTTTAAAACCTTCTACAATTAACATAGCAGGAAAAGAAGAAGATATAAATTCAATAAATGAGATTATTGTGGGGACTATTGATACAAAGATGCTTGAAAATAAATCAACATTTCAATTTGACTTTAGTCTTCCGAAGAATATAAAGTCTTTAGATAATGTAAAGCAAGTAACAATCACCATATATACAGATTCAGTTGTTGAGAAATCTATTAATATTCCTGTTGAAGTGAGAGGATTAAAACCTGGGCTTGTTGCAAAACTGAGTCCTGATAAGGTAAAAGTAGCACTCAAATACTACCAAAGCGTGCAAGATTCTATAGATTTTAATTCTTTGAAAGCTTATGTAGATGTATCAAATTTAACCAAAGGAAGTTACGACCTTCAGGTGTTTGTTGAAAAACCTCCGAACGTAGAAGATTTTGAAGTTTCTCCTATTTACATAAAAGTAGAAATTTCAGAAAGTAGTCAGCCTCAATCCCAATAAAAGAATACTGTGTGCGCCAAAAAGAGGAGATGACATGATGCTGCTTGAAGAAAAACTTTCTAATCTTCCAACATCGCCAGGGGTTTATATAATGAAGGATGAAAATGGAAATGTTATATATGTTGGCAAGGCTGTAAACCTCAAGAATAGAGTCAGACAGTATTTTCAAAACTCTCAAGATATGCCTCCAAAGACAAGGCTTATGGTAAGGAAAATAAAAGACCTTGACTATATTGTGACAGACAACGAGGTAGAAGCTTTGATTTTAGAGTGCAACCTAATAAAAGAATATAGGCCCAAATACAATGTTCTTTTGAGAGATGACAAAAACTACCAGTATATAAAGATAACAAACGAGATGTTTCCGCGGCTTGTGACGACAAGAAAAGTTGAAAAAGACGGTGGCCGATATTTTGGTCCATATGTCAGCGGATATTCTGTAAAACAAACAGTTGAGCTACTCAAAAGCCTTTTTATGCTCAGGACTTGCAAGAAAAAGTTCCCTGACCAGCTTGGCAAGGGAAGGCCCTGCCTTAACTTTCATATAGAAAAGTGTCTTGGTGTGTGCAAGGGAGATGTATCAGAAGAAGAATACCAAAAGCTGGTTGAGAGAGCTGTAAAGGTTTTGAGTGGCAAGGGCGATGAAATTGTTGAAGAGCTCAAAGCAAAGATGTTTGAATATGCCGAACGTCTAATGTTTGAAAAGGCGCAGGAGGTAAAAAATAAGCTTTCAAGTCTGGAGAGAATAATCACAAAACAGAAAGTCATTTATGCAGATGACAGAAGTGAAGATGTCATAAACTTTGCAAAGGACCACACACACATTGCAATTGTTGTGTTGATTATCAGAAATGGCAAGCTTATAAACAAGGAAGAGTTTGTTTTTAAAGCTGAAGAGGATACATTTGAGAGATTTTTAGAGCAGTACTACTCTGATGTTGTATCTTTGCCCAAAGAGATTATAATTCCCTGCGATATAGAAAATGCTGACAATATTGAAAAGATGATTGAAAAACTTTATGGTTTCAAAGTGAAGGTAACTGTTCCAAAACACGGTGAAAAAAAGCAGCTTCTTGACATGGCAAAAAAGAATGCAGAGATTTCACTTGCTAACAGGCAAAGAGTAGATGATGTTTATGCTGAGGCGCTTTTAACTCTTAAAAATATCCTTGGACTTGAAAACGAAATTGAAAAGATAGAAAGTTATGACATTTCCAACATTGCAGGTGCTGACAACGTAGGGACTCTTGTTGTGTTCGAGGATGGGAAGTTCAACAAAGAATTTTACAGGAAGTTCAAGATAAAAGGATTTGAGGGTCAAGATGATATTAGAAGTGTTAAAGAGGTTTTGACAAGAAGGTTCAAAAATTTAGAAAAACATGGGAGAATTCCTAATTTGATATTGATTGATGGTGGACAAAATCAGGTCAATGCTGCATTAGAGGTTTTGAACACTTTAGGATTTTCTATTCCTGTTGCTGGCATGGTGAAAGATGATAGACACAAAACAAGGGACTTGATTTACAATGGTAAAGAGGTGGGTATTCAAGAGTATCCGCTTGTGTATAAACTTATATATACTATTCAAGAAGAGACGCACAGGTTTGCAGTGAAGTTCCACAGAGAAGTTAGAAAGAAGCATCTGTATGAGTCAATTTTAGATGAAATAGAGGGAATAGGAGAAAAAAGGAAATTCAAACTCTTCAGGACTTTTGGCTCAATTGACAATTTGCGAAAGGCAAGCATTGAAGAAATTGTAAAGGCAGCTGACATTCCATATGAGGTTGCTTTGAAGATAAAAGAAAAGATAGGAGTATAAGAATAGATTGACAAAAGTGAAGGAAGGTGTAAATATACATTGTTCTACACAACAGTTGGCAAAATTATAAAAGAGCTCAATTTAGAGTGTTTGACAGAAATCAGTGGCATTGAAGAGAGAAAAATAAAGGATATGAACTTGAATAGACCCGCTTTGCAGCTTATGGGGTTTTTTGAGTATTTTGATGATCAAAGGGTGCAGATAATAGGAATTTCTGAGATGGCGTATTTGAAGACCATGACACCCTTGCAGCGAAGAGACGCAATTGAAAGACTTTTTCAGCGAAATATCCCGTGTGTGATAATTACCTCAAACCAGGAACCTTTTGAGGAGTTTTTGGAATTTTCAAAAAAGTATGGTGTTCCTCTTCTTCGCACTCAAGAGGTTACGACAAGGTTTATGACAAATTTGAGCACTTTTTTGACACACGAACTTGCACCAAGGATAACCCGCCATGGCACGCTTGTAAATGTGTATGGTGAAGGTGTTTTGATGCTTGGCGAAAGTGGGGTTGGGAAAAGTGAGACAGCTTTAGAGCTTGTAAAAAGAGGGCACATTCTTGTTGCCGACGATGCAGTTGAAATTCGAAAGGTTTCTGAAAAGACACTTGTCGGTGAAGCACCCGAGATTATAAGGCATCTTATCGAAATTCGAGGGATTGGGATACTGGATGTCAAAAACCTGTTTGGTGTTGGTTGCGTCAAGGAGTCCGAAAGAATTGACCTTGTGATCCAGCTTGAAACATGGAAACAGGGCAAGGAATATGAACGGCTTGGTCTTCATGACCAATACATAGAAATTTTGGGGATAAAAGTACCGACACTTGTGATACCAGTTCGACCCGGAAGAAATCTTGCCATCATTGTTGAGGTTGCAGCAATGAACAACAGACAAAAGAAAATGGGCTACAACGCAGCAAAAGCCCTCACAGAAAGACTTCAAAAACAGATGAGCAGAGGAAATGGATCTGAGTAAAAAGGTTAATGAAGATAAAACAGATATTAATAGAGGTAAAAATGACAAATCTAAAGAACAATGAAAAGAAAAGCTTCTGGAAATGGCTTTTGGGGCTTTTGCACATTCAGGTAGACTGAGGCAAAAGCCCTCTTTTTTATTTTATTTGACAATTAAAACATATGTGTTATATAATCTATATAACAGATATAACCTAGAAAGAGGTGCTTTGTGTTGGTATCTAATCTCAAAATTATCTTTATGTGCATTACACTTCTTCTTTCAGTAGGCTTTCCGGTTGTGCTGGCTGTGGTTGTTTTAAAGAAGTACTCAGAAGTTTTGAAATCAATTTTAATAGGAGCATTAATATTTTTCATTTCTCAGATTGTTCTGAGAATTCCGATACTTCAGATCTTGTCAAAACAAAGTTACTTTGTACAATTTTCCAAGCATTACATTGTATACTCTCTCTTTTTGGGTTTGACAGCTGGGATTTTTGAAGAGGTTGGAAGATACATTGGTTTTAAAGGGTTTTTAAAAGATAGGCTAAACTATCAAAACGGTCTTGCTTATGGGATTGGACATGGTGGGATTGAATCAATCTTGCTTGTTGGTATGAGCTATATAAACAACATTGTGTTTTCATTCTTAATCAACTCTGGCAGTTTAGATACACTTTTAAAAAGCAAAGTTGCGCCTGAGGTAATCGGTGCTATAAAAAATGCACTGATAAATACGCCAGCTTCAGCATTTCTTCTTGCTGGTTTTGAAAGAGTTTTCACAATGGCAGTTCAGATTGCTCTTTCACTTTTGGTTCTGGTGGCTGTTAAGAAAGGAAAGCTTTATTATCTCGTGCTGGCGATATTGCTTCATACAATCATTGATACGCCGGTTGCATACATGTCATTATTGAAAGTTAATATATTTGCTATTGAGTTTGTAGTTTTGCTTTGGGCTGTGTTGAACCTATTTTATATCATAAAGTGGAAAGATATTCATAGAATACAAGAAAGCTAAAAGGGCTGAAAGCGAGATGTTTATAAAAATTGACTTTACCTCTGACATGCCAATTTATGAGCAAATAAAGAACCAAATAATAGAGGCAGTAGCAAGAGGAGAACTTCAAAATGGCGACAGCCTTCCTTCTATCAGAGACCTTGCAAGCGAAATTGGCGTCAACATGCACACAGTAGCAAAGGCATACAATGAGCTCAAAGATATGGGACTTATTGCTATTAACAAAAAGTATGGGGCTTATATTGCTGTGAGCAAAGGTTATAATAAGGAGTTTTTAAATGAGATAATAGAAGAAGTTACTCCAATTGTTGCAAAAGCCATTTGCAAGGGTATGAATAAGAATGAATTAATAAGATTGATTGAAACTATTTTTGATAGTTTTGGGGGAAGGGAAGATGAGTGAAAAGCTACTGATTTTTATCCTTTCTTTTCCTGCACAGATTTTTCTTGTTCTACTATGTTTTTTTATTCCGTACTTTTCGAGAGAGCATATTTTGTTTGGGGTAAACGTTCCGCCTACTATTAAAAAAAGTAAAGTTACACAGAAATTTTATAAAGAATACTGGAGAAACTTTGCTCTAACAGTTTTAATTCCTACTTTGTTGTTTTTCTATATTCTTTTTGAGAGTACAGAGAGAGTTTTGATAAAATACAACATATTATATCCACTGTTTGTCATTGTTTTAATGACACTCAATCACTATGTAATCTACAGAAAAGTTTTAAAAGCTAAGAAAAAAGGTAATTGGCAAGAAGGAAAAAAGCAAATTGTGGTTGTACCTATTAAAAAGGATAAAAAAGGGAGATATCCGTCAAGGTTGTGGTTTTTAGTACCAATTGGTGTGTTTATAGGTTTGTTAATAATAACTGTGGTGAGATACAACCAACTTCCTAAGATAATTCCACTTCATTACAAACAAAAGCTTGAAGTTGATTATAGTGGGCCAAAGTCAGAACTCATAAAGCCTCTTTGTGTGATGTTTGGAAGTATGTTGTTAGCTCAGGGCCTGGGATATTTTGTTTATGAGCTAACAAAAAAAGGTAAAATGAAACTGAGTATATATTTTCCTGAGAAATCTGCAGAGCAGAACGAGAAAGTAAAAAGCTATACAGTGTACTTTTTGATTTGGATTTTAGTCTTAATAGAGCTTATAATGGGTTTGGTTATTTTTTCAATGCTTGACATCATAAATATTCAAACCACGTTGGCTTTACTTCCAGTTTTTCTCACATTTCCCTTAATAACATTAGGATATTATCTTATGAAAGTATTCAACATTAATTCTGAAAGATTAAATTTGATGCCAGAAGAAAAAATATCCGAAAAAATAATTGACAGAGATGACGACAAATACTGGATTGCAGGGATGTTTTATTACAATCCTGACGACCCTGCCCTCTTTGTCGAAAGGCGGGTTGGGGGATTTGGCTGGGATTTAAACTACGCAAAGCCGCTTGGCAAGTTCATAGGGTTTTTAATAATTGGTATTTTGGTTGCAGTGGTAGTTGTGAGTTTGGTTTTGATTTGATTTTGTCTGATTCATGCTTACGTTAAGATGTGGTATAATAATACTGTAGAGATTATTCTCACTCTTCTTTAAAATTTGATTTCTAAGGAGAATTATTTAAATGGACAATGAAAACAAGGAAAAACTTCCTGCAAATGAGCATGATTCTACTTTTAAACTTCTTTTTGAAAATCCTAAGGATATTTATCTTTTGTTGAGCAAAATCATAAACTATAGTTGGGCGAACGAAATACGTGAAAGCTCAATTGAAATAAAAAAGACAAATTACATTACAAAGGAATTTTCTCAAGTAGAGGCAGATGTTGTGGCAAAAGCAAGGCTAAAAGACAGAGATGTATATTTTTATATATTGATAGAAAACCAATCAACAGTAGCAAAAGATATGCCAGAACGATTATTGCGGTATATGATTTCCATATGGGCAGAAGAAATAAGAAATGGTGTTGAAAAACTGCCGGCTATTATTCCTATTGTTGTTTATAATGGGCTTGATAGAAGGTGGGAAGTGTCTACCGATATAATTGGGGCATTTGATATTTTTAAAAATGATATTTTCAAGTACAAGGTTGTAGATATTGCTCAAATTGATGTCAAAAATTACTTGCAAGAAGAAGATGTTTTAACACCAATAATTTTCTATTTAGAACAGGTAAGAAATGACAGCAATGAATTAGTTCGCAGGTTACAAGAAATTGAACAAAGCTTAAAGAAGCTAAGTTTTAACAATATTGAGAGGTTTTTGCTATGGTCCCAGTATGTTATAAGACCAAGATTAGGGAATGAACAAAAGAAAGAATATGACAAGCTTGTAAGGAAGGTAAGACAAGAGGGGGTGGAGCTGATGGGTGAGTTTGTGTCAAATGTGGCAAGGCTTTTGGATGAGACAAAAACAAAAGAATTTTTGGCAGGCGTCCAACAAGGGATTCAACAAGGTATCCAGCAAGAGAGGATAGAGACAGCAAAAAGAATGATTCAGTTAGGAATTTCATACGATGTCATATCCAAGGCGACCAACCTAAGTACTGAAGAGATTGAAAAGATAGCGCGGGAAAAGATTAACTAAAGTCCAGAACAACTTAAAAAACTTTATTGTTTGTTGCAAAATTAAATGTAACGATAAAAGAAAGTATTGAAGCCTTAATCAATTGATAATTTTTAGTTTCTTTAAAAAATGTTGTATTTAATATTACAATTTAGATAGATTTGGAATTTGAAAAAGCTTATTGTTATCGATGGTTTAAAAGAGGTATAATAAAAATAGCATTGACTTTTTGCGATGATTGTAATTTTACAAAAAGGAGAAAAGTATGAGCACTTATAGAAAGTATGATGAAGGATACAAGAAATTATTTTCTAATAAAGAGAATCTAATTTGGTTTTTACAGGATGTTTTAAATGAAGAAAGATTTAGGAGAATAGAAAAGAATGATATAGAGATTATTGCAACTGAGTCGATAAATAAAAGGTGGCAAAAGAAAAGCTCAGACATAGTGTATAAAATAAAATATAAAGATTTTTTCTTTTGTTTGACTATTGAGTTTCAAAGTAAAAAGGACAAGAGAATTTTGCACAGGTTATATGAATATATGCATCTTATTCAGCTCAAGAACAAAGTAAATGGTGAAATACCAGTAGTTGTGCCAATTGTACTGTATAATGGCATAAGTCATTGGAAACCTAATGAACAGTATAGCGAAATTATCCTATTTGCAGAAGATTTTCCTGAGTTCGCACAAAATTTCAAAGTGATATTCTTAGATATCAAAAGTATACCCGAGGAGAAATTAATAAGTGCATCAAATGTATTAGCAATAGCGATGTACATTGACCAGGTATCTAATAATCCTGAAAGGGTACTAAATAGGATATTAAATTTGAGAGGGAAAATACATCTTAATTGGGAACAGAGAGAAGAATTGGCTGATTGGCTGTATGAAGTTATTTTAAGAGCTTATGGTGTTAGTGAAGAAGAAGCAGAAGAAATGTTTAAAAAATCAGGATTGGAGGTGGATGAAATGTTTTCAAGCACAGCTGAAAAGATAAAGCAAGGAATCGAAAGAGAAAAGAAAAAAATTGCTAAAGAGGCAATGAAGCAAGGCATGAAACAAGGCATGAAACAAGGTATGAAACAAGGTATGAAACAAGGTATGAAACAAGGTATGAAGCGAGCAATGAAATTAATTGCAAAACAGATGCTAAAAGATAATCAACCTATAGAGCTTATTTCGAAGTATACGGGTCTTACACCTGAAGAAATAAAAAAATTGAAGTAAGAACAAAACTATGGTTTTTATAACTTAAAGTTTTTTGTTGAGTTTGATTTTCTTGCAAAGCTTTTTCCAAAGTGCTATACTAAAAAGTGAAAATTAAATATCTGGTTTTAAGGGGGAGCTGAGCGGGGCAAAGCTCGGCTGAGAGTAGGCACTAAAAAATCCCTGTGCCTTGACCCTTTGAACCTGATCCGGGTAATGCCGGCGAAGGGAAAACACAGATTTCAAAGCCTTTAATGCAAAATGGTCCGGCATTAAAGGCTTTTGTTTTATAAAAACACTGCCCAGAATTTACACAAAAAGATCAAGAAGCTGCCGGCAACAGGCAGCTTTTTTTAATGGAGGTGAAAGTTTTGATAAGGGTAAATGATGAAGAGATGGAGTTTTATGGAAACGTGCTTGAGCTTTTGCTAAGTCTTAATTTAAATCCTCAAGTCTGTGCAGTTTTAGTCAATGGCGAAATTGTGAAAAAGGAGATGTGGGAAAACTTCTTGCTCAAAGACGGAGATTATGTTGAAATCGTAAGTTTTGTTGGCGGTGGATAAAAACTTTAAGTTTTGCAAGTTTAAAAACTATACGCAGAAAGGAGACGATTGATATGTTCGAGATAGGTGGCAAGACCCTCAAATCAAGACTTTTTGTTGGAACAGGAAAGCTTCCTGACTACTCACTTGTTGAAAAAATGTACTATGAGGCAGGAGTAGAAGTTTTTGCTGTTGCTGTCAGACGAATTGGTCCTAACACCAAGCATACCAAAAACGTGTTAGAATATATCCCTAAAAATGCAATAATTATGGTAAACACCTCAGGTGCGCAGGACCATAAAGAGGCTGTAAAGATTGCAATGATAGGAAGAGAGCTTACAAATTCCAATTGGGTAAAGGTTGAGATTGAAAAAGACACAAAGTACCTTTTCCCGGACAGCATTGAGACTTTGAAAGCTTGCGAGATTCTGGTAAAAGAAGGGTTCAATGTCTTCCCGTATATATACCCAGACCTCAACCTTGCAAAAGAGCTTGAGCAAATTGGTGTTGAAGCTGTCATGCCGCTTGGCTCACCAATTGGGACAAACAAAGGTATAGGTTGTGAAGTGCTTTTAAAACCAATTATAAACGAGATAAAAATTCCTGTGATAATTGATGCAGGAATTGGAAGACCATCTCATGCAGCAAAGGCTATGGAAATGGGAGCTGATGCTGTTTTAATCAACACAGCAATTGCAACATCTTCAGACCCTGTGAAAATGGCTTTAGCATTTTCTAAAGCTGTTGAGGCAGGAAGGCTTGCTTTTGAGGTTGGGCTTTTGAAAGAATATGAGTATGCTCAGGCGTCATCACCTTTGGAAGATTTTATAACAGGCTAAAATAAATATTTCAAATAAAAAAGAAGGTGCTAAAAAAATGACAGAGTTTATAAGAGAAGCTCAAAAAGTTTGGGAAGAGTTTAAAGATTATGTCCCCACTTATGATGAGGTATGTGAAATCTTAGAAAAAGAAGTTGTAAGCATTGAAGATGTGGCAAAACTCTTGAATGTGGAAGATAAAAACTTAATCCTTCTTATGGCAAGCAAAGCTAAAAAGATCACAAGAGAAAACTTTGGCAAGGTCATCCTCTTGTATGCGCCGCTGTATATCTCAAACTACTGCCAAAACGGATGTGTTTATTGCGGATTTTCTTGCAGGAAAAATTATAAAAGAGAGAAGCTTGATCTTGATGAGATTGAAAATGAGCTAAGGAGTATGAAAGAAGAGGGTATCGACTCTGTTATAATCCTCACAGGAGAGGATAGAATACACTCTCCAGTTGACTATATTAAACAGGCCTGCAAAATAGCAACAGAATATATGTCAGAAGTTTCGATTGAGGTTTATCCTCTTTTTGAAGAAGAATATAAAAGTCTTGTAAACGCTGGTGTTGTGGGAATAACCATATATCAGGAGACATATCAAAAAGAAGATTATGAGAAGCTACATCCTTTTGGACCAAAAAAGGATTTTGATTTTAGGCTTTCTGCTGTTGAAAGAGCCCTATCTGTCGGGTTTCATGAAGCGTGTGTGGGACCGCTTTTGGGGCTGTCTCATCCCAAAAAAGATGTACTTTGTACTTTGCTTCATGCAGAGTATCTTCTTGACAGATTTCCAAAAGCAGAAATCTCAGTTTCATTCCCACGCTTTAGAAGCGCAGGAGTAGATTTTGTTCCGCGATACACTATCTCTGACAAAGATTTTATAAAGTTTCTACTTATTGCAAGGCTTTATCTTCCAAGAGTTGGGATTGTGATATCCACACGGGAAGATGCGCGACTTCGTGATGCACTCATTGATGTGTGTATAACAAAGATGTCGGCAGGTTCTAAAACAACTGTGGGCGGATATGCAACACAGGGGGAAAAAGATGCCCAGTTTGAGGTTGAAGATAGAAGAACTGTTGCTGAGGTTGTAGAGAGTATAATAAAAAAAGGACTGCGACCCGAGTTTACTAACTGGGTAAGGGGTGTAAACAGTTTATGAGCTTATTTGACCTTATGCTAAAAAACTATTTTGATGAAAAAATGCTTGAAAATCTCTCAAAGGTAAAAGTCCTTATTATTGGCTGTGGCGGCCTTGGCTCTAACATTGCAGTGTTGCTGGTTAGATGCGGTGTCAAAAATCTCACAATAGTCGATTTTGACAAAGTGGACATTTCAAACCTCAACAGGCAAAATTATTTCTTTTATCAAGCAGGTGAGGATAAAACCTCTGCACTCAAGGACATTCTTTCAAAGATAAATCCTTATGTAAGTGTAAAGGCTATGAACATGAAGGTTGATGAGTCGAACATAGATGGCTTGATTTTGGAACATGACATCATTGTCGAAGCTGTTGACAATGAACTTACCAAGGTTTTGATTTTCAGAAAAGCACACGAGCATGGAAAAAAGGTTGTCTTAGCATCAGGGATTGCAGGGTTTGGCGACTGTGAAAACATTAAAATCAAGCGTGGCAAGAACTTTTCGATTATAGGTGACTTTGTAACATCAATAAAAGAGAAAAAACCTCTTGCTCCAAAAGTGGTTGCAGTTGCTGCAATGCAGGCTGATGAGGTTTTGAGGATGGTGAGCGAGCTTGAGTTTGACTAAAGAAGAAAAATTAAAGCTATTTTCAACATATACCATCTATGGGATGACAGCAGAGAAATTTTCAAATGGAAGGTCTAATATTGAAATTGTAAAAGCCATGCTTGACAGCGGCATAAAAATTATTCAGTACAGGGAAAAATATAAATCTTTAAAAGAAAAGTACAAAGAATGTCTTGAGATAAGAAAACTTACAGAAGATTATGGGGCACTCTTAATTGTCAACGACCATGCAGACCTTTGCCAGATGGTAGGTGCAGACGGTGTTCATTTGGGGCAAGAAGACTTACCAGCAGATGAGGTGAGAAAACTCTTGGGTGACAAATTTATAATCGGTGTTACCACACACACAAAGGACCAAGTTTTGAAAGCAAAGGAAGATGGTGCTGACTATGTGGGTTTGGGACCAGTCTTTGCAAGCTTTACAAAAGACAATCCACATCCACCAATTGGGCTTGAAATGGTAAAATGGACAGCTGAAAATTCTCCTTTACCTTTTGTTACAATAGGTGGGATTAAGGAGCACAATTTAAAAGAGGTCTTAGCAAGTGGTGCAAGGTGTATCTGTGCTGTTACAGAGATTGTGGGTGCAGATGATATTCGCAAAAAGATAGAAAGCCTTTTTAAGATTTTGAAAAGTTTTGAAAGGAGATGAGTGAAAATGACTCAAATGAGCTTAGCAAAACAGGGGATATTTACAAGAGAGATGGAACTTGCAATCCAAAATGAAGAGATAGATAAAGAAGAATTTTTGCAAAAAGTTACAGAGGGCAAGATTGTTATTCCTGCAAACAAGAATAGAAAAAGAGACAAATATTTTGCCATTGGCGATGGAACATATGTCAAGATAAATGTTAATCTTGGTGTGTCAGAGGCATGTCCAAACTTTGATCTAGAGCGCCAAAAGCTTGAACTTGCCAAAAAATTTGATGTTGAATCTGTGATGGATTTGTCAAGTGGGCTTGATGCTTCAAACTTTAGAAAATACATTCTTCAAAACTATGACTTTATAGTAGGAACAGTTCCAGTTTACCAGGTTGCATCAAGGCACGACGACATCACAAAGGTTGACGGCAAAGAGTTTATAGAAGAGATTGAAAGGCAGGCAGAAGAAGGAGTTGACTTTTTCACAATCCATGCAGGGATTACAAGAAGGACTTTGGAGAGGTTTGAAAAAAATGATCGTCTGCTCAAGATTGTCTCAAGAGGCGGAGCACTTCTTTATAAATGGATGATGGCAAACGGAAAAGAGAATCCTTTGTATGAGCATTTTGATGAGATTTTGAAGATATGCAAAAAACATGATGTTACAATCAGCCTTGGCGATAGTCTAAGACCAGGTGCGGTGGCTGATGCAACAGACGCGCTGCAGATAGAAGAACTTATAAACCTTGGCGAGCTTACCAAAATGGCCTGGAAAGAAGATGTGCAGGTGATGATAGAAGGGCCAGGGCACATGAGAGCAAACGAGATTGCAGCAAACATGGTAATTCAAAAAAGGCTTTGCCACGGTGCACCGTTTTATGTCTTAGGTCCTCTTACAACAGACATTGCAGCAGGGTACGACCATATCTCAGGTGCGATGGGTGCGCTCATTGCAGCTTTGAATGGAGCAGATTTTCTGTGCTATGTTACACCTGCTGAACATTTGAGACTTCCATCTTTAGAGGATGTCAAAGAAGGGATTGTTGCGTTCAGAATTGCAGCGCACAGTGCAAATATAGCAAAAGGGTTCAAAAAGCCGCTTGAAAAAGATATTGAGATGTCAGTAGCAAGAAGAGACCTTGACTGGGAAAAGATGATAAGCCTTTCGGTTGACCCGCAAAAGGCAAGAGAATATAGAAGCACATACCCTTCTGATACATGCTCTATGTGTGGAAGGCTGTGTGCTGTAAAAAATTCAAGGGATAAAGCTGTTTTATAAAAGCTGTGGCATGTTTTTTTTAAAAAGGAGATGAAAGTAGAAAGATGAAAAAAGTGCTCATAATTGCCGGGTTTGACCCATCAGGTGGTGCAGGCGTTTTGCTTGACGTAAAAGTTGTGAGGGCGTTGAATAGTTATGCAACATCTGTAGTAACATCTTTGACAGTCCAGGATACTCAAAGGGTCTATGACTTAAAACCCATAGACCCTCATTTTTTTGAGTATCAGCTTCAAAAAGTGGTTGAAGATATAAAGCCAGATAGTGTCAAGATTGGACTTTTAGGAAGTTCTGAGATAGCAGTTGTTGTGCTGAGAAACTTAAAAAGGTACAATCTTAAAAAAGTAGTGTGTGACCCGGTTTTGAAATCCACAAGCGGTTTTGAGTTTTGTAAAAGTGAGTTTATAGAATTTTTAAAGTATGAGTTTTTCAAAGCTTGTGATGTAATAACACCCAACAAAAATGAGGCAGAAGTCATTTTTGATGTGGAAATTAAAAATTTTGATGAAGATGTTCTAAGCTGCGTTCAAGAAAGAATGAAGAAAATGGGAATAAAATCATGCATCCTAAAAGGCGGTCATCTTCCTGGCGAGGTTGCAGAGGATGTTTTGATAACACATAATGATATTTTTAAAGTACATGCAAAAAAACAAGGCTTTACAGATAGCATTCACGGGACTGGTTGTGCATTTTCGACTGCATTTGCCACTTTCCTTGCAAAGGGATATAATATGTATGATGCCTTGATAAGCACCAAAGAGTATGTTTCAAACCTAATATATAAGTCTACAAAAATCGGAAATGGAAAGCTCATTTTAAACCCATAGGTTTTTTCATTATAAATATTTCGAAGGATTTTTACAGGAAGGGGCAAGGAAAAAGTGGCAATAAAGTTTGAGCTAATTAAAAAGAGCAATAAATCCAATGCAAGACGAGGAAGACTCTACACACCACACGGAGTGATTGAAACACCGGTTTTCATGCCAGTTGGAACACAAGCAACAGTCAAGGCAATTATGCACAGGGACCTGTACGAGATGGGAACTCAGATAATTTTGGCAAACACGTACCATTTGTATCTTCGACCTGGAATAGATGTCATAAAAGAAGCAGGTGGACTTCACAGGTTCATGAACTGGCAAAAACCAATTTTAACCGACAGTGGCGGGTTTCAAGTGTTTTCACTCGGCAAACTTCGAACAATCACAGACGATGGCGTTGAGTTCAGGTCGCACATAGATGGTTCTCGGCACTTTTTCACACCCGAAAAGGTGATAGAGATACAAAACATTTTAGGTTCTGACATCATAATGGCGTTTGATGAGTGTGTGCCATACCCTGTTGACCATGAATATGCAAAATGGGCAGTTGAGAGAACAGCAAGATGGCTCAAAAGATGCAAAGCTCATCACAAAAACACAGAAAATCAGGCTCTGTTTGGGATAGTGCAGGGTTCAACTTACAAGGACTTGAGGATAGAGAGTGCAAAGCGCACAATTGAAGAAGATCTCCCCGGCTATGCAATAGGAGGACTTTCTGTTGGTGAGCCAAAAGAGCTCATGTATGAGATGATAGAAGTTTTGCACCCAATCCTGCCAGAAGATAAACCTCGCTACTTGATGGGAGTTGGAACACCAGACTGCCTGTATGAATCTGTCATTCGCGGTGTTGACATGTTCGACTGTGTGTTTGCAACGCGAACTGCTCGAAATGGAACAGTTTTCACAAAAGAGGGCAGGATGATTATAAAAAATGCTCAGTATGCAAAGGACTTCAGACCCATTGAGGAGGATTGTGACTGCTACACATGCCAGAACTTTACCCGCGCTTACTTGAGGCACTTGATTAAAGCTGAGGAAATCCTGGGGGCAATTTTGCTTTCTATCCACAATGTAAGATTTTTGCTAAGGTTCATGGAAAAGCTGAGAAAGGATATTGAAGAGGATAGGATATAAAAAGAATTTATTTAAAGGGGAATATTCCCCTTATTTTTTTGTGCATTATTACCATGAAGATAAATTTATTTTTTACTAAAAGTCAATTGATTTTAACGTTACGAAACTATATAATTAAAGTAAAAAAGCAAATAACAATTTTAAATTTTTCAGATACAAAGGAGGATGGATTTGTTTAAGTTAAAAAGACTATCACAAAAACCAATATTAGAACCAATTCCAACAAACGCTTGGGAATCAAAGGCTGTTTTCAATCCAGGTGTAATTTACCATAATGGATACATTCACTTGTTTTACAGAGCATGTAACAATACTTTTGAAGCTCTTTCGTTTCCTCAACCTCAGCAGGATTATAAATTTGTCTCTTCAATAGGATATGCAAAAAGTAAAGATGGGATTAATTTTGAAAGGATGCCACTTCCTTTGCTTCAAGGACAAGGAGAACAAGAAGATTGGGGGATGGAAGATCCAAGAATAACTTATCTTGATGGCAGATTTTATATGGTTTATACGGCTTTTGGTGGAAGGAGTTGGGATGATATTAGAATTTCTCTAATTTCATCCCTAGATCTTATAAATTGGACAAATGAAAGAAAAATGCTTCTCGATGAGCCTAATAAAGATGGTGCTTTGCATCCAGAAAAAGTAAAAGGGAAATATATGCTTTATCATAGACGTCCTCCTTCCATCTGGGTGGCTTTTTCAGATGACCTTGTACATTGGCAAGATCACAAGATCATCATGACACCTCGAGAGGGCAAATGGGACAGTTATAAGATAGGCATAGCAGGGCCCCCCATTTTAATAGAAGACGGTTGGTTATTGATTTATCATGGAGTTGATGAAGAAAAAACATATAGGTTAGGGGCAGCTCTTTTGGATAGGGAAGACCCTGCAAAAGTTGTGGCACGTCAAGAAGAACCTATTTTGGAACCTGAACTTGAATGGGAGAGAAAAGGACTTGTACCGAATGTTGTGTTCAGTTGTGGACAGTGTATATTTGATGGGATGTTGCTTGTTTATTACGGAGCATGTGATACATGCATAGGAGTTGCTGGAATTGAAATAGAAAAGATAAAGTTTTAGTCAAGTTAAATAGCTGAAAAAGAAAGGGGTATAAATATTATGATAAAACTTGAAAGACTTTCTACTAAACCTGTATTGGAACCCAAAAAGGATGATGATTGGCAGCGTTCTGCTGTTTTTAATGCTGCTGCAATATATTACAGAGGGCTAGTCCATATATTGTATAGAGCAACAGACCTTCCACCACACGAAAAATATGGAGCATATATTTCTCGAATTGGGTATGCCGTATCAACTGATGGAATAAACTTTTTCAGATTTGACAAGCCTGTGATGGTAGCTGTGTGCGAACAAGAGAGAAGAGGAATTGAGGACCCAAGAATCGTAAGAATAGGCGACACTTTTTATATGACTTACACAGGTTTTGGTAACAGATTTGAAGGAGATTACAGGATAATGATTGCAAAATCAAGAAATCTTATTACATGGGAAAGAATTGGCATTGTGCTTGATGAACCTAACAAAGATGCGGCATTATTTCCGAAGAAAATAGAGGGACGGTATGTGATGTTTCATCGCAGGTACCCAAACATGTGGCTTGCTTTCTCTGAAGATTTAAAAAACTGGACAGATCACGTAGAAGTTGTAAAAATAAGACCAAATACATGGGAAAGTAGTCGTGTAGGAGTTGCTGGTCCGCCTATTGAACACAGGTATGGGTATATTGTTATTTACCATGCTGCTGATCATTTGAATATCTATCGTTTGGGAATTTTACTTTTAGATAAAAAAGATCCTACTAAAATTTTATCACGGCAAGATGAACCCATTCTTGAACCAGAGCTTGACTGGGAAATAAATGGTTACATTCCCAATGTTGTTTTTAGTTGTGGTCATGTTCAACTGGGAGAAGATCTTTTAGTTTATTATGGAGGAGCTGATACTGTTATTGGTGTTGCAAGATTAAACTTGAGAGAGATAAAATTTGAGTAGAAATATTTCAAAAAAGGGGTTAAACATGGATATAGAAATTAGAAAAAGAAGAAAGAGCGTAACGCTGGAAGATATAGCCAAGAAATTGAATATATCAAAAAACGCAGTTTCAGTTGCTTTATCTAACAAGCCAGGTGTTTCTGAAAAAACAAGGCAGCTTGTTTTGCAAACCGCAAAAGAGCTTGGGTATAAGTTCAAAGAGAAAGAAATTGAAAAAGGTACAATAGGTTTAATTATGACAGCAAATGTGCTGCAGGACCCGTATTTTTTCAGTGCAATTGTGTACTCTGTAGAGAATGAAATTCGAAAAAATGGATTTGAGTTTAGTTTATACTGCATTTCCTCTGAAGAGGAAACAAGCCTTGATGAAATCTTATCTAATAGTAGCTTTAAAGGTATAATTATTGTTTCTTCTGTTGGTAAAGAAATTATTGATAAAATTGAAGAAATGAGAATTCCCACCGTAATAATAGACAATCTTGTAGAAAGTAATTGGATAGATACGGTGAACACAGACAATCGACGTTCCACCAAAGCCGCAATAACTTTTTTGATTTCCAAAGGATATAAACATATTGGTTTTATAGGGGATATAAATCATGCAATTAGTTATAAAGAAAGGTGGCAGGGATTTGTTGAAGCACATGAACAATTTGGGTTTAAAATAGATAGGGAGGTATGCAAGATAGAAGGTTTTAAGGATTTCAGCAAAAATCCAGAACCAGAAATTCAGGAATTTTTGAGAGGTTTGAAAAAGGTACCTGAAGCATTTTTCTGCGTTAGCGATTTGTCTACACTGGTTACAGCAAACACCCTGAAAGATATGGGATTGCAAATTCCAAGAGATATAGCTGTTGTAGGATTTGATGATACTGAACTGGTGAAGCATTTCAAGCCTTCTCTTTCAATGATTCATATCGACAGAGATTATTATGGTAAAAGAGCAGTCAAACAGCTTCTTGAAAGAATAGACTTCCCTTCAAAGCCTGCAGAAGATATAAGAATATTTTGCAGATTGAATATCCGCAAATCCATAAAAAATATTTAAGTTTTACTACAAAGGAAGCTCAGGTAAGAGGGCTTCCTTTGTAAAATAAATTTAAATAACGACAAAATTCAAGCAAAAATCACTTGACATATTTCACAAAAAGATATATAATTTAAACATCAGCTGTTTTAAAAAAGTCTTTGTTTTTTGTCAAATCATAAAGAAATAATGTAAAGGAGGTTTCAAAATGTCAAATCGTGTAAAAAGGTTGATTGCAGTTCTTGTATTGGGTATTTTCTTTATAGGCTTAATGGGAATTAGTCTTGGCGCTTCTTCAACATCTTCTGCAGGTGAACTGAGGTTGGCAACTGATTGGCCGTATCCTTTCCATGGTAATCCTTTTGGAGCAGGGGCAGTAGGAGGGGCATGGTGGTTTGTTTATGAACCGTTTGCTTATTACATCCCACAAAGTGATGAGTACATTCCAAGATTAGCAGAGAGCTGGAAAATAGAAAAAGGAAAAGTTACAGTAACTCTGCGCAAAAACGCAAAATTCAGTGATGGCAAGCCTTTTACTGCCAAGGATGTAATCAATTCTGTTAATTTCATTCAAGCTATGTGGCAATGGCCTTATGAGATTGAGAATGTGACTGCTCCAAATGATTACACGGTAGTTTTTACACTTTCAAAAGATGCTCCTCAGTCATTTGTTCATACAATATTGACCGATGCTGCAATTCCAGCTTTAGCTCCATATCATGTTTATAGCAAGTGGGCTAATCTGGCAAAAGAAGTTGCTGAGCTTGGTAAAAAGATATTTGCAATAAGCTCTTCTGGTAAAACTCCAGATGCTCAACTGAAAAGCACCTATGACAAAAAAGCTGATGATTTGAGAAAACAGGTAAATGCTTTTTCACCCTTTAAAACTCTAAAAAGAATGCCAGTTATAGGTTCATTCGAACCAACAAAGATTACCCAATCTGAAATGGTATTAACTGCAAACAAATATCATTGGTTGTATCCAAAAATGAAAATTAATAGAATCACATTCAGAAGATGGTCTTCTAATGAATTTGTTTGGGCATCATTGATTTCGGGTGAGATTTATGCAGCTCATCCAAACATGCCAAAGGATGTGGTTGAACAGCTTACTATACTTAATCCATCCTTAAAGGTTAAAACAACAACAGACTTGTCTGAAATAGCTTTGGTGTTCAACTATCAAAAGCCACTGTTTAAAGATGTAAACCTCAGAAAAGCTATTGCTTATGTATTAGATAAATCCAAAGTAAGAGATGTAGCTGTATGGCAGGCATCTACATGCTCCCCATATGCTCACGGAATTTTAAAAAGCATGGAATCAAAATGGATATCCAAAGACACTTTGAGTAAATTGACCAAATACGCAACAAACGCCAAAATGGCGGAAGAAGTATTGAAAAAAGCCGGATACAAAAAAGTTGGAACTACATGGCAGCAGCCAAATGGTCAGCCTGTAGCATTTACATTGTCCGTGTATGGTCCGCACAGCGACTGGGTATTGGCAGCTCGTGAGGTTGTGCAGCAACTGAATAATTTTGGATTTAAGGTAGAAATGAAGCTTATTCCTGATGGAATGCGAGACCAGGTTATGAAGAGTGGGGACTATGAAGCTGCGATTGAGTTTGGAGTTACATGGCAAGGTTATCCGCATCCTTATAACGGATACATGAGATTGTATGAAGCAGATTTATACAATATCACAAAATTCCCATCAAAGGATAAATATTCTACACCATGGGGTAAATTCTCACCTTACGATTTGACTGAGCAGCTGAGAGATGTTGCACAAGATAAGAAAAAATCTATAGATGTTGTTCAAAAATTAGCATACATTACAAATGAGTACTTGCCTATTATACCTTTGTTTGAAAAGGTTTTGCCAATTTACTATTCTGATAAAAAGGTCACAGGTTGGCCTGCAAAAGATGACCCAATTTGGTCTCTTGCTCCTGGTGGAATAGAAAGAGTCTACAATCTTCTGATTACAACAGGCAAGCTAGCGCCTAAAAAATAACGTGTGGAGGGCAAATAAAAGTTGAAGTATGTGGTTGATAGACTGGTCTATCTGATTATTGTACTTCTTATAGCTATAAGCGGGGTTTTTGTCCTGGTGAATAAAATGCCAGGCGACCCCGCTTATGGCCTGGCTGTTTCAATAGCACAACAGCGAAATATGGAAATGGAACGGGCACTCGAAATAGCGCACAAATTAATGGGAATTGACCCACATGAACCTTTAATTGTTCGATACGGGAGATTTATTTCGAACCTGCTCAAAGGTAATTTTGGTTACTCCTCATTTTATCAGACAAGTGTAAATGAAATAATTGCCAAAGCGCTTCCATGGACATTGTTTGTGATTTCTTTGGCAACGTTAGTAAGTTTTTTGGTTGGAATTTATCTTGGGTCTTTTGCTGCTCAAAAGCGTGGTACAATAATTGATTTAGTAATCTCTGGGATAGCAAGCATAATTCAAGCAATACCGCCTTTTGTATTAGCTGTTTTAATTTTGTTCATTTTTGCAGTGAGGTTACGTGTAATTCCATTAGGTGGCGCATATCCGGTTGATATGGAACCCTCATTTTCATTGAGCTTTATTTTGAAAATTATACATCATGCGCTCGGACCTATGTTTGCTACAGCCATTCCTCAAATGGCTGCATGGGCGCTTGCAATGAGAGGAAATACATCCCAAATTATGGAAGAAGACTATATCAGGTTTGCTCAAGCACGAGGTTTGAAAGATTCTGTAATTGCAAACAAATATATAAAAAACAATGCTATGCTTCCGCTAATTGCAAGTTTGGCCATTTCAATTGGATACATGTTAGGAGGACATACATTGGTAGAATCGATATTTAATTATCCTGGGATAGGATTTTATTTTGGCAAAGCAATAGCTGTGAGAGATTTTGGGCTTTTGACAGGTTTGTTTTCTTTGATAGTGATAGGAGTAATTGTTGCAACCTTTATTGCTGAAATTGTGTATGCATTAATTGATCCAAGGGTGAAGCTAAAATGAGGAAAAAAAGGTTTTTAGATTTCTTTTATGATTATGTTCAACCACTTATTTCAAACAAAAAATCGTTAGCAGGTTCTATTATATTGTTATTTTTTGTTTTAATGGCAACAATTGGTCCAATGATAGTTCCGCTCAACATGAATTCTGATTTTGCAAACAGGTATCAAAGACCTTCTTTACAACATCCATTTGGGACAGATTATTTTGGGGTAGATATTTTTCAGCAGATTGTGCACGGTTCAAGGTCAGTAATTTCCCTTACACTTTTTGCAAGCTTGTTTGCAGTAATTATAGGTACAGTTGTTGGGGTAGCAAGAGGATATTTGGAAGGAATTGGTGGAAAATTATTAGATGCAATAATCACTGTGTTTTTGGTGATTCCTTCTTTCCCTGCACTTTTAATTTTAGCTGCAATATTTGCTGATACAAAATTGAACACAGTAGAGGTTGCATTGATAGTTGCGATATGGTTGTGGGCACCTTTAGCAAAACAGATTGCAGCTCAAGTGCTGACGGTAAAATCAAGAGAATTTGTTGAGGCTTCTAGGATGTTGAATATGGGGCTGGGTTACATATTGTTCAGTGACATTGCAAAATTATTAATACCTTATATATTTGTAAATTTTGTAACACAGCTGAAAAGTGCAATGGAGTTCTCCATAGGATTGATGTTTTTAGGTCTTGCTAAATTTGACCCTACTCACTGGGGAGTAATGCTAAACTATGCTTTATATCAAGCAGGAGCACTATATACGCCAAAAGGTTTCCATTATCCATTTTTTGTAATACTCAACATTGTTTTGTTGATTTATGGTGGCATATTATTGGCTCAAGGGATTGAAGAAGTGTTTAATCCTAAGCTTCGGGGGCATGAATAAAGATGAATTGTTTATTGGAAGTGTCAAGCCTTAAAGCAGTATACTTAGTAAGAGAAGGGACAATAAAAGCAACTGAAGATGTTTCTTTTGAAATTTTTGAGAATACAGTCACGGCAATAGTGGGAGAAAGTGCGTCTGGAAAAAGTACAATTATAGAAGCTATTACAAGAACTCTACCACCAAATGGGCGAATACTCTCTGGAAAAGTATTTTACCGGACTGTGGGATTTGATTTATTAGAAATGAAGGAAGATGAACTGAGGAAGATAAGATGGAAGAAAATAGCTCTTGTTCCACAGGCCGCTCAGCAGTCATTAAACCCTACCATGAAGATTATTGACCATTTTAGAGATACCATAGAGGCACATGGGCTTAACTGGAGCAAGGATGAGTTAATTAACAAAGCATCAGAGAAGATAAAAATGGTAAGACTTAATCCTGAAACTGTGCTTTATGCTTATCCAATGCAATTATCTGGTGGAATGAAACAGAGAGTACTAATTGCTTTGGCACTGCTTTTAGAACCGGAAATTCTAATTTTGGATGAACCGACTTCTGCGCTGGATGTCTTGACCCAAGCACATATAGTACAGCTTCTCAAGGAATTAAAAACACAGATGAACATAACACTCATATTTGTTACCCACGATATCGCAGTGGCAGCAGAGCTTGCAGACAATATTTTTGTAATCTACGGTGGATGTTTGGTAGAAAGTAGCCCCACAGAAAAGATTTTTAAAGAACCTAAGCATCCATATACGCAAGGGCTGATAAATTCAATAATGGCAATAAACGCAGATATGTCAAAAGTAAGAGCTATCCCGGGTGACCCACCAAGTTTGCTAAATCCTCCTTCTGGTTGCAGATTTCATCCTCGCTGTGAATATGCTATGGAGATTTGTAAGAAAGAAAGGCCACAGCTTATAAAATTGCCGGACAATGTAAAGGTTGCATGTCACTTGTATAACGAAGGAGGATGTAAAGATGAATGAGATTGCCCTAAGAGCTGAACATGTGAGCAAGGTGTTTTCGCAAGGTCTGTTTAAAAAAAGATATAAATTGGTGCTGGATGATATAAATTTGGAAATAAAAAGGGGAGATAGGTTAGTTATTATTGGAGAAAGTGGAATGGGTAAAACCACCCTGGCAAGAATATTAACAAACCTTGAAGTGCCGACAGAGGGGAAGATATACTGGTTTAATAAGAGTTTAGATGAGTGGAGAAGGGATTATAGTGTTATAAGAAGAAAGGTTCAGTACATTCATCAAGACCCATATGCTTCTTTGCATCCGTCAAAAACCATTTACAAAATAATAGCAGACCCATTAAAGAGGTGTGAAGGACTGAGTGGAGAGAGGTTAGAAAAGCGCGTATATGACCTTCTTGAGATGGTAGGGCTTACACCACCAGATTATTTTTTTAATAAATATCCCCATCATTTATCTGGTGGAGGCAGACAAAGACTTGCAATTGCAAGAGCATTGACAGCAAATCCAGAGATAATAGTAGCAGATGAGCCTATAAGCATGATTGATATGTCCCTTAGGGCTGCCATAATAAAACTGCTCAAGGACTTAAATGAGAAGAAAAACATTACAGTAATTCTTGTTTTGCACGATATAGGTGCAGCAAGGTATTTTACTTATGAAAAAGGTGAGATGGCTGTTTTGTATGGTGGAAGGATTGTTGAAAAAGGCTCAAGCAAAGAGATAACTACAAATCCTGTGCATCCTTATACAAAAGTGCTTTTAAATTCCAGCCCGATTGCCGACCCTGAGTTAGCAAGAAAAAGAAAGGTGGAGCAGCTCAGGTCGTATGATCCTCCTGTGAGAAAGCCAGGAACACAAGGTTGTCCTTTTGCACATGCTTGTAATTATTTTACTGATAAATGTCTAAATGAAACACCACAGCTTGAAATGATATCTCACAGTCACTGGGTTGCATGCCATGTTTTTGAAAATATTTAGGTAGGGAGAAATAGATGAGGTTAAGACGATTCTATTTTACCTTATTCTTGATTATAATTATTTTTTCTCTGGTGTGGCTTTTGAGTTTCCGAAAAGGTGGTATAGAACTTTACTTGGTTATTTTATCAATCGTATTTGCAGTTATTGGAATAGCAATAATATTGAAAATGTCCAAACACAAATAAGGGGCTATTTTGGAAAAAGTAGCCTCATTTTTTTATTTTCAGCCGAAAATATTATGTTAAAAAATTGTTTACAAAACGTTCAATCATTGTTAAACTTGGTAATGTAAAATGTTATAAAGAATAAACAATTAGGGTATAGCAACAATGTCTCCAAAAGTCTACTTCGTAAACCCATGCTATAACGAAAAAGAAATGCTCCCTTACACCATTGAAAAGATGTTGCAAAAGTTTGATACCTTTTTAAAAAGGGACAAATATCAAACAAGAGCAAGATTGTATTTGTGGATGATGGAAGCAGGTATAATACCTGAAGGATTTAAAAGTTTAAATAAAACTCTCTTGGTCCCAAATCAGGTACTTCTACGTTTTTTTCTGACACCAAAAATTTTCGAATATCAAAACACAGGCTGCATTTGTTTAAAAATTTTTTTGATGGTGTATAATCATAATTTTCTTTTGCAAACTCAAATAGACCTTTTATTCCTTTAGTGTAGAGTAAGTTTACAAAAAAGTATTTGCTTGAGTCAAGCTCTTTTCCAAGGTCATCTATTGAGATTCTAAATCCAACACATGGATTTGGAATAAAATTTCCAAAAAGGTCCATGTGAAAATGGCTTTTGCTATAAAGTTCAAAACATGCAGGTGAGTTTTTAATTATGTCATCAGCAGATTTTGTTGGAAAATATTCTTCAAATGTTTTGATTGCTCTTCCGTTTAGGGTAAGATAATACCTTTGAGGAAGAAGCTTTATATAGTTTTCCCCGAATAAATCTTTGTATTCAGAAAGAGAATGTGTCTTGTCGATGTTCAGTCTTTTAATTTCATTTGCAAAGCTTTCAATCCAAGGGAAAATTCTGATACCAACATCATCAAGAAGTTTGATTAATTTTAATACCTTTTTAAATGGAATGTATTCATTGTGAAAAGGGCTGATTGAGACAAGTATTGTTTCAATTCCGAGATTTTTTAATTCTTTTAATCTTCTTTTCACCTCATCTTCATTTTCAACCCACGAAGCGTTTGTCTCTATGTACTCAATGTAAATCCCATTTTCATTTGCTCTATTGATGACCTTTTTTAGTCCTTCAAAATTCAAAAAAGGTTCTCCACCGCCTATGTGAACCGAGAAAACTCCAAAGTTTTTTAAGGTCTTGAATACTTTGTCTGCCATCTCCTCTGTCATATATTCTTTTTTCCAGGATGGAGAGCTGTTGTAAAGACAGTGTTTACAGGCAGAAGAACAGTAGTAGTTTGTGATGACACCACCCGAAAAAAGCCTTTCAATTTTAAGTTTTCCAACAGATTTTTCCAATTTTTGCAACCTCCTTTTTAGTTTTTCAAAAATGCTTGCCTATTTTTTGATAACTGTTATAATATTATTATGCATAATTCTAATTAAAAAAATCAAATGGTGGCAGGGGGATAAAAAGTTTATGATCTTGAGTAATCTTTTATTTGAAATTGCGTATGCAGCAGGCAATCAAAGCTCTCAGCAGCAGGCACCAGCAGGTGCAACAGCAATTGCTCTGCTTGCACAGTTCATACCTCTGATATTGATGTTTGTAGTTCTTTACCTTCTCATAATTGTTCCACAGAGAAGAAGAGAGAAACAGTTCAGAGAGATGATTAATTCTTTAATTGTTGGAGATGAGATAGTTACAAACGCTGGAATTATCGGCAAGATTGTGAATATCAAGGATGATATTTTAACAATTGAAGTGGGGGCAGACAGGGTAAAACTCAAAATTTACAAGTGGGCGGTCAAAGAGGTTTTGAAAAAGGCTGAACAAAAAGATTAAAAAGAAATGGTTCTGAGGGCTTAATGTCTTCAGAGCCATTTATTTTTAATACTGAAGGTAAACTTTAAAAGGAGTGGATGGAGCCATTACTAAATCGGAACTTTTAAATCTTCTTAAAAAATATGGACTTTCTCCAAATAAAAAGCTTGGACAGAATTTTTTGGTTGATGAAAATGTAGTAAGAAAAATCATTTTATTTTCCCAAACGGAAGGAAAAGAAGTTATTGAGATAGGTGCTGGCCCTGGAACACTTACAGTTTATTTGGCAAAAACTGCGCAGAAGGTAGTTGCAGTTGAGATTGACAAAAAGATATTGAATGTTTTAAAAGATGTTTGCCAGAACCTTTCAAACCTCCAAATAGTAAATAGTGACTTTCTTGAACTTAATGTTAAAAATTTAACAAATGGTAATAAGGTATATGTTGTTGGCAATCTGCCATATTATGTCACATCGCAGATACTCTTCAAACTTTTTGAAGAAAGAGAGTGTATAGAGAAGTTTACCATAATGGTTCAAAAAGAGGTTGCGCAAAGGCTTTTGGCAAAACCAGGGACAAAAGAGTATGGAAATCTCACAGTTGCAATGAACTTTTACTGTGAGATAGAGGATTACTTTTATGTTAGCAAAAATGTTTTTTATCCAAAGCCAGAGGTTGACTCTGCGGTCTTAAGAGCAAGGTTCAAAATTGAAAAGCCAAATGTTGATGAAAAAAAGTTTTTTAAAATAGTCCATGCATGTTTTTCAACCCGCCGAAAGACAATTCTAAATGCTCTTTCAAATCAGCTTGATATTGCAAAAGATGAGCTAAAAAAGATTATCCACATGGCTGGACTTGATGAAAATTTAAGAGCAGAAGACTTATCGCTGGATGATTATGTAAGACTTTACCAGTGCTTTGAAGAGGAATTTTTTAAAAGTTAAAAGAAGATCTTAATACCTGGTAACAAATGCAATTTGGTGTGTGGTTATGTTTCATTTATTCTTAAAAATGCTATTTTATTTTTGACAATTTCAACATTAATGAGGTATAATATAATACAAATTGCAATTATCATAAACAAAACTTGCAAGGTGGTGGAGAAAAGGTGGTAAAGGTGAACTTACATCCCTCAGTGTATGAATGGATTGATGAGATGGCAAAAATCACAAAACCAGACAAGATTGTCTGGATAGATGGTTCTGAGGAAGAAAAACAAAGGCTTATAAAAGAAGCTCTTGAGTCAGGAGAACTTATGGAGCTCAACCAAGAAAAGCTTCCTGGATGTTACCTTCACCGAACGCATCCGAGCGATGTTGCAAGGGTTGAAGACAGAACGTTTATCTGCACACCAACAAAAGAAGAAGCAGGTCCGACTAATAACTGGATGGACCCAAACGAAGCTTACAAGATGCTCTACTCACTTTTTGACGGCTCAATGAAAGGAAGAACAATGTACGTTGTTCCATACTTGATGGGACCTGTTGGTTCACAATATTCAAAGGTGGGAATTGAGCTTACAGACAGCATATATGTTGTTTTGAACCTCAGAATCATGGCAAGGATTGGCGATGTTGCATTAAAGCATTTAGGAAGCTCACCTGATTTTGTAAAAGGACTTCACTCCAAAGCAACTCTTGATCCAGAAAAGAGATACATCTGTCATTTCCCGCAGGACAACACAATTATGAGCGTCAATTCAGGTTATGGTGGTAACGTTATTCTTTCAAAGAAATGTTTTGCACTCAGAATTGCAAGTTATCTGGGAAGGAAAGAAGGCTGGCTTGCAGAGCACATGCTCATTGTCGGAATTGAGGACCCAAGCGGCAAGGTAACATACATTGCAGGTGCTTTTCCAAGCGCGTGTGGTAAGACAAACTTAGCTATGCTTATTCCACCAGAGCCTCTTAAAAAGCTGGGCTACAAGGTGTGGACTGTGGGGGATGACATTGCATGGATGAGAATAGGCGAGGATGGAAGGCTTTGGGCCATCAACCCTGAAGCAGGGTTTTTTGGAGTTGCACCTGGCACAAGTTATAAGACAAATCCAAATGCCATGGAAACCATAAAGAGAAATACTATATATACAAATGTTCTTTTAAAAGAAGATGGAACAGTATGGTGGGAAGGCATGGACGAAGAGCCGCCAGAGCGAGGTATTGACTGGCTTGGAAGACCATGGACAAAAGACAGTGGTGAAAAGGGTGCGCACCCGAACGCAAGATTTACAGCGCCTGCCAGTCAGTGTCCATCAATTTCAAAGGAGTGGGAAAATCCAAATGGCGTACCCATTTCGGCAATAATATTTGGCGGCAGACGTGCAAAGGTTGCACCACTTGTGTATGAGGCATTTGACTGGCAGCATGGTGTATATATCGGTGCTACTATGGCATCTGAAACAACTGCTGCTGCAATGGGCAAGGTTGGTGTTGTTCGTCGCGACCCGATGGCAATGCTTCCATTCTGTGGCTATAACATGGCAGACTACTTTGCGCACTGGCTTGAGATGGGCAAGAAGATTCCAAACCCGCCAAAGATTTTCCATGTAAACTGGTTTAGACAAGACGAAAATGGCAAGTTTATCTGGCCTGGGTTTGGTGAGAACTTGAGAGTGCTCAAGTGGATAATCGAAAGATGTGAAGACAAAGTAGAAGCAAAAGAGACTCCAATTGGTTATGTGCCATATGTTGATGACCTTTACTTAGATGGTCTTGATATAGACAAAGAGACAGTAGAAAAGCTTCTTGAGATAGACAAAGAATTGTGGTTAAAAGAGGCTGAGGATTCAAGAGAGTTTTTAAGCCAGTTTGGAGATAGGCTCCCGAGAGAGCTTATTGAAGAAAATGAAAAGCTAAAACAAAGACTTTTAAAATAGAAATAAATCACCTAACATAAGGCCTCCTTCATATACTGATATAAAGATTGTGAAGGAGGTCTTTTATTTTGATAGAAAATTTGCCGTTCACAAGATTTGTTGTAATCTTAAAGGGAATTGAACAGAAAGGAAAAATCCCGTTTGGATATGTCAAGGTTCAGGCAATTGTAGACAGCACTAACTTGGAAATTGTTATCCAGGGATTTGAAGAGGCAGAAGATAAGATTACTTTTTGGGGTGTTGTGAAAAAATCGGATGGATATTTTCCAGTGTTTTTGACTGCACTTTCAAAACCGCAAAAAGGGAATATTGTCCAGTTTCTTTCCACAAGTAGGTTTAATTTGTTCAAAAGCAGCTTAAAACTTTCTGACATTTCCGGATTTGCTATTGCAAAAGAGAGGAAAGAGAAACCTAATTTCATTCTGATAGGAAGCTTTGATGATAGTAGTTTATATGAAATGGAAAGAGATATTCTGAGAAGTTTTGAAAAGGGTGAAAGTAAGAAAAATGAAGATAAAAAAGAGATAGATAATCACGATGAAAAAAAAGAAACAAAAGTAAAGAAAGAAGAAAAAGCTGAGAGTTTTACTTCAAAAGATGGTGACCAAAGCTTGGGTGAGAATTGCAACGAAGATGGTGAAAAAGAAATCATGCAGACAAAAGAACAAGAAGCAGAAGATGAGCTTACCAAAGAGTTGGCCGAAAAATCAGAAAAAGAAGAAGAGTCTTCTGAAATAGTTGAGAGTGTTTTCCAAGAACTTCAAAAGGCTTACCAGGATGAGAGTAGAGAAGAAAACTTTCATTTCGATGTTGAAAAAAATTACTGCATATTAGAATTTGGTGACAAAAAAATTTGGAAGAGAATTTTTGAAGAGTTGAAAGAAAAGTGTGAAAGATTTGATCCGTTTTCTGACGACAAGGTCAAATGGTTTAAAATTGAGAAAAAGGATATAATCAGCATATCTCATCTGCATCCATTTTTGTATGTTATATTTAACCCATTTGTATTCAATCTTGTATCCGAACATGGGTATTTGATTATCGGTTACAGAAGATCCAAAAGAAAAAGAGATAGAGTTGAGATTTTAGTGCCGGCAGAGTTTTCAGAGGAGACAGAAAAGGTTGCAAAGTCGTTTGGATTTTCTGAGTTTGTCACAAGAGATGGAAAAGTCATAGATGGCAAAGAAGGTTACTTTAAGATGAGCTTAGAGCTTATAGAGAAGGAAGAATAAAAGTTATGGACTGGGCTTGCATTTTGTCTGGCGGTGCGGGTGTCAGACTTTGGCCAAAGAGCAGAAAAACATTTCCAAAACAATTTTTACAAATTATAGGTGATAAAAGTTTTCTTGAAATGACCTATGACAGAGTAAAGAGAATAATACCGCCAGAGAAAATTCATATAGTCACCCATATAAATTACCGTGAACATCTCAGGATACTTTTACCGAATGTTAAGGAAGATAATTTAATTTTTGAACCTGAACAAAAAGAGACACTTGCGTGCGTAAGCTTGGCGTGTATTCATATTTTGAAAAAGGACCCAGATAGCGTTTTGGGAATTTTTCCTTCTGACCATTTCATTTCTAAAAAAGACAAATTTGAAAATGCCATAAAAAGAGGTTATGAGATTGCCAAAAAAGGCTATATAATCTGTTTTGGAATTGCTCCAACAAGAGGTGATACAAATTATGGATATATAAAGCTTGGAAGGGAACTTGAAAATGGAGTATTTACAGTAGAAAGATTTGTCGAAAAACCTGATGCAAAGAGGGCAAGGTATTTAGTAAAATCGAAGTACTTTTGGAATAGTGGCATTTACATCTTCAAAATTTCTGTATTTTTGAAAGAACTAAAGAGATACATGCCCCACTACTATGATATTTTTATGAAAATATTTTCTTCAATTTCCACCGAGAGTTACATTGAG